>NZ_JAUBTI010000018.1:0-67798 GCF_036702415.1 Microcoleus sp. D3_18a_C4
TTTTAAAGTCCCAAAAGCCTTTCGACCCCAATTATTTACTCGCTACCCCTTGACAGATCAAGACAGTATCTACAAAAATTATTATGATATAAGGCCGAATCAAACGGAAATGATATCAGATCGTATCCAATTGATCGACCATAGTTCCTGTAGGGGCGGGTTCACCAAATATCTACAAAGAAAACTAGAAAGTCACTAAACCCGCCCCGGCTTTAATATTACTCGCTTAACTCTATACTAAAATCAATTCACAAATTATATTAAACACCATTCAGGATGCTCAACCAACCAAAGTTTAAAAATTGCTTCACAGTCGAAATCATCAAATCAGTCGGAGTATTCCTGATCTCCGAGTCAGATTCCTTCGTCCTCTCAGGCCACCTTTACGAACTATTAACCCCCTTAATTAACGGTAACAACACCGCCGACGAAATCGTCAACCAACTGCGAGGTCAAGCCTCACCGCCAGAAATTTACTATATCCTAGCCCTGCTAGAAAAACAAGGCTACCTGATCGAAAACGACACATCCCTCCCCGAAGAAACCGCCGCCTTCTACACCTTTTTAAACATCTCCCCCCAACAAGCCACCTCGCGCCTAAAATCCCTCAAAGTAGCCGTCATTTCCTACAGCCAAATCCCAGCCGAAGCTTGTGTCAGCGCCCTAGAAACCCTCGGCATTCAAACCTCGGCCACCGCAGATATTACCGTCATCCTAGCCGACGATTACCTGCAACCAGAACTGGGCGAATTCAACCAAAATTCCCTTCAAACAGGCAAACCTTGGCTACTCGTAAAACCTACAAGTTCCACAATTTGGGTTGGCCCGATTTTCCACCCCGAAACCACCGCCTGCTGGGAATGTCTCGCCCAACGCCTGAGAGCAAATCGCCCCACCCAAAGCTTCATCCAGCGTCAAAAAAACTACTCAACACCCTTATTAAATCCCCCAGCTTACCTACATTCCACATTACAAATGGGTTTAAATTTAGCCGCCACAGAACTCGCCAAATGGATTGTCCAAGGCAACAATAAAACCTTAGAAAATACCATAATTACCTTTGACACCAAAACCCTCAAAACCACCAACCACACCATAACTAAACGCCCCCAATGCCCCGAATGCGGTCAACTTCCGCCGCAAGAAATCCAGCCATTTGTCCTCCAAAGCCAGAAAAAAACCTTTACCGCCGATGGCGGCCATCGCGGCTTTTCCCCAACCGAAACCCTGCAAAAATTTGACAGCCAAATCAGTCCCATAACCGGAGTTGTGCGCGGTTTACTCAAAGTTCCCCAAACAACCAATGTTTTAACACCAAACTACTTAGCCGGCCACAATTTCGCTACCATGTTCGATGATTTGTACTTCCTCAAAGAAAACTTGCGGGGAAGAAGTGCCGGCAAAGGCAAAACCGACGAACAAGCCAAAGCCAGCGCCTTGGGAGAAGCCATTGAGAGATATTCCGGCGTATTTCAAGGCGACGAAATCCGAAAAAAAGGCAGCTATCAAACAATGGGAGAAACCGCCATTCACCCCAATGATTGCATGGGATTTAGTGAAGCGCAATATAGCACTCGCCACGACTGGAATAAAACCTGTAAAAACTTCTTTCAAAGAGTCCCCGAACCCTTCGATACCAGCCGAGAAATTGACTGGACACCAATTTGGTCATTAACTCATCAACGAGTCAAATATTTACCCACAGCTTACTGTTACTACGGCTATCCCAAACCCGAAAAACCCGACTGTTGGGCAGACTCCAACGGTAGCGCCGCCGGCAGTACCAAAGAAGAGGCAATTTTGCAAGGCTTTATGGAATTAGTCGAGCGAGATAGCGTTGCCTTGTGGTGGTACAATCGGCTTAAAGTCCCCGCCGTTGATTTAGATAGCTTTAACGATTCCTACATTCAAGAACTCAGAAACTATTATCAAAGTATAGACCGCACTCTGTGGGTTTTAGACCTCACCAGCGATTTTAACATCCCCGTTTTTGCCGCCCTTTCTCACCGCATCGACAGAGAAATCGAAGACATTATTTTTGGTTTTGGCGCACATTTTGACCCCAAAATTGCCCTGTCTCGCGCCTTAACAGAAGTCAATCAATCTTTACCCGCAGTATTAACCTTTAACAGCGATGGTAGCACAAATTACGGCGTTTCCGACGGTCTCAGCGTTGAGTGGTACAAAACCGCCACCCTAGAAAATAAATCTTATTTAACGCCCCATACTTCCCAACCTTTAAAATTACTATCTGACTATCCCCCCTTAGCCAGCGATGATTTGAAAGCCGACGTTGAAAATTGCGTAAAAATAGCTGAAACATTAGGCTTAGAAACCTTTGTTTTAGATCAAACCCGGCCCGACATTGGCTTAAATGTCGTCAAAGTTATAGTACCAGGAATGCGGCACTTTTGGAAGCGCTTAGCAGCAGGGCGACTTTATGACATTCCCGTGAAATTAGGCTGGCTAGATGCACCAATCCCTGAACACCAAATCAACCCATTTCCGATATTCTTTTAATGTTAATTATGAGTGAAACCATCCCCCAAATTATCCTAACTTTTAAGCCAGAGATTTCTCTAATTGAGGATACCGAAAAAGGCTTAATCTTAAAAGCCCCCTACATCGACTTTAACCTCAACAAACTCTCCCCCGGAATTGTCGCCGCGATTAAAATTCTTTCTGCCGCAGGCGCAACCGAAACAGCCCTAACTCAAGTGGTAGTTGCTACCGATGGCAGTTCCGCCCTCGCTAAATTCTACTACTACCTAGAACAATTTGTCATCCTGGGTTTAGTTTACCATACCTTAGAAATAGACGGCAGTGCGATCGCTACAGCCGTCCCCATAGCCACACCCTATAAATGGCTATTATCAGAGACAATTACTGATAATAACTATCAACTTTCACGCTTTGCCTATTGCCACTCAGAAAAATCCCATTTAGTTGTCGAATCCCCCCTTTCCAAAGCTAAAATTATCCTCGAAGATTGGCGCAGTGCAGCTTTAATCAATGAACTCTCGCAACCTAAAGCCATCTCGGATTTAACCCAAATTCCGGGGATTTCTGAAGCCACGGCCCGATTATTTATCAGCTTTTTGTTAGCGACTGAAGTGCTATCATCTGTTAACAACAATAGCAGCTTAGAACAAAGTGAAACTCTAACTCAATGGGAATTTCACGATTTATTATTTCACTCCCGCAGTCGAGGTGGCAGACATTCCAATCAGATTGGTAAAACCTTTCGATTTTTAGGGCAAATAGAACCAACACCTGTGCTCAAAGACAAACCATCCAACGAGATTATTAATCTTTATAAACCCGACATAGACAGTTTGAAACAAACAGATAGACCTTTTACAGCAATTTTAGAATCAAGAAAATCCATTCGGCAACAGGGAGAAAAGCCGATTACTGTCGAACAATTGGGAGAATTCCTCTATCGTTCCGCGAGATTGCGCGAGATTGTCCCCAGAGATAACATGGATTGCAGCAATAGACCTTATCCAACCGGAGGCGCTTGCTACGATTTAGAGATTTATACTGCTATCAATCGCTGTGAAAATATTGATGCTGGCTTGTATTATTATGCACCCCAAGAACACCAACTTTGTAAAATTTCTGGGAAAACAAAGCAGGTAGAAGCATTGCTAAAAAGTGCAGGTTTGTCAGTACAGATAGAGGTAGAACCACAGATTTTAATTCTGCTATCCTCTCGGTTTTCGAGAGTAACTTGGGGCTATGAATCAATGGCCTATAGTCTAATATTAAAGCACGTTGGGATTTTGTATCAAACCATGTATTTAGTGGCAACAGCAATGAATCTCGCGCCGTCGGGGGTGGGCGGGGGAAATTCCGAGTTATTTGCAGCAGCGGCAGGATGCGATTATTTTGCCGAATCCTCAGTGGGAGAGTTTATCTTGGGGAGTCGGTGATTAGTTTCCATTGATGTCAACTTAACGTCAAACCATTAGTCCGACAGGGGTTAAAACCCCTGTCTCAAAGCGAAAGTCCTCTCAAAGAGGACTAATAGACATCTCCAAAAAAGCGATTTTTGAACAGGCAAGATGCCTGTTCCACAAGAAATATGGTCGAGGTAGAATGAGTTTTTCAGTCCTCTTCAGAGGACTTTAGCTATTAGCCAGGGACTTAAGTCCCTGGCGGTCTGGGAAACAGTAAAATGAATTTTACGACCCCAAATCATAACTGGGTGGCAACCATGCAGGCCTACTCAAGTTAAAGTTTTCCTCTAACATTAATTCTGCACTATTTAGCGCTCCTTGCACCCATCCTTGCATATTTGAATAGGCTTCGCCGCAGACATAAACATTAGCAGCATGAATCGGATGCCGCATCTGTTTCATCACTTCCCAGGGCTGACAGCGGGGGTTCCAAGAGTGCCATCCTCCCCCGTAGGGATCTTTTTGCCAGTCGATATAAAGGGCGGTATAAGGTTCTGGAATATCTGCTAAATTGTGTAGGGCTTTGAGTTGTTGCTGGGCCGTCCGTACCATATCCTGAGAAGGAACTAAGGGGTCTGTCGTAATAGAACCATCACTTTTCAGAAAAGCTCTCAATTCCTGTGTTTCGGGTAGTTCTCCGCGAAAAGCTGGACGTTTTTCTGGGTTATCTGGATTATAAGCCATCGTTCGCCAAAAACCCGCAGCAATATTATCAGGAAACAGGCTTAATAATAGGGAGTTGTGATTGTTGGGATCGCCCCCTTGGGCGCTTTCTGTACCGAAGTAGTAACACTTTTGCATCGGCAAATCTGTAGCTGAAGTACCACCATGAATATCTAGTGCGTGCCACCAAGGAGTATGATAGCCGAGGAAAAGTTTGTAAGCGGGATCGCCGCTAACGGTTTGGATATTATCCTGAAAAGTGGAATTGCTAAATAGGAAATTCTGCTGATTTTCTACGGCCAACAGTTCTAGCGATCGCTTCGGCATTGCCAAAATCAGATGTTTCGCGAATACAGGCGGGAGGGAATGGCCAGCGCGATCGACAAAATTTAACCTAATCAGCCCTTCAGAGGTGCGATCGAAGGTTTTTAAGCGATGATTTAGGCAAACTTCTCCACCCTCTCTCTCAAATTCTGTCGCGAGGGTTTTCGGTAATGTTTGGTAGCCCTCAGCCATCATGTACCAAGTATCGCTGTAGGGAAGAGACATACTGGTTGCGATCGCACTAGCCGCATTCCAAGTACCCAAATCCGAATAGAAAAAGCCCGTATCCAAACAGAGATTGTAAGCCTCGTTGCTAATTTCCTTCAGCAACACTTCCCAAATACTCAAATCATACAAGTGTTGACCGTCAATTGTCAGCGTTTCGCGATCGCGCTTCCACTCTTGTGAAGCAAAATAAGCAGGAGTTAAATGTTTCCCTGGAATCGCCCGCCCAACAGCCAAATCGAACAATTCCTCATATTTTTTACCTTCTTCATCAGGCCGTAAATTATAAGGTACTTTATCCGGTTGGTTAAATTCACTCATCAACAAATGCCGATCGCGAACATATGCCCGTACTCCCGGACTGCTAAAGTCAACAACCGTTGTCTTCAGGTTCAGCAACTTAATCAATTCCCAGACAATAGCCTGAGATTCCGTCACATACATCCCACCCAACTCAGCCTGAATGTGAGGCATCCCCGGCATTGTCATTGATAGTAACCGGCCACCAATGCGATCGCTCAATTCATAGAGACGAATCTTAGAAGATTTGTGATGAGATGCTAACCGCCAAGCAGCGTAGGCCCCAGAAACGCCACCACCCACAACTGCAACATCAATCATTTGATTTGGCTTAACTGCACTATTACTCATAAGTTCCTAGTAAAATTCCCACCTAAAAATTTACTTATCGATCGGCGTCAGGACACTCCAAGAGCCCATTAGCGTCAACTTAGCCTAAAATTACATAAATAGAAAAAACCCTCGTAATATAATCAGTCATTGGCAAATAGTAATGCGCCTCAATTTGATAGGGCTTTTACGGCATTGCATAATTTTGGGACGACTCTTATAGCCACGCCGAAAAATAAGGGTTTTCAGCTTTGATAAAATTCACAATCATCCCGCAAATATGCAACGCCTCACTTTCAACTACAAATATTTCTGCAACAACAAACCCATTTTCTCCTTAGTGGCGGCCGGCACTTGATCCAGCCGAGTCAGAATTGCATATTTCAAAGCTGAATGTGCATCAGATATTGGGGGATTTTCTGTTAGTCTACGGACTGTTTCTTGAATGACTTTTTGAGCATTCTCTGCATTGCGGTGCAAATTTGCTATTACCATTTCTACTGTTACGCTGTCGTGATCCTCGTGCCAGCAGTCATAATCGGTGACTAATGCTAAAGTTGCGTAGGCAATTTCTGCTTCTCTGGCTAATTTTGCTTCGGGCAAATTTGTCATCCCAATGACTGTCGCCCCCCAACTGCGGTAAAGGTTTGATTCTGCTTTTGTGGAAAATGCGGGGCCTTCCATGCAGACGTAAGTACCGCCCCGGTGCAGGGTAACGTCGGGAAGATTCAAAGATTCGATCGCACTTGCCAATACTTTAGCCAATTCGCCGCAAACCGGATCGCCGAATGTGATGTGACCGACTATTCCTTCTCCAAAAAAAGTAGAAACTCGATTTTTTGTGCGATCGATAAACTGATCCGGCACTACCATATCTAAAGGTTTCGCCTCTGTTTTCAGGGAACCAACCGCCGACGCTGAGATTAAATACTCAACTCCCAAACTCTTCATGGCATAAATATTTGCGCGATACGGCACTTCTGAGGGCAAAAAAGTGTGGTTGCGGCCGTGTCTAGCCAGAAATGCTACCGGCGTACCGTCCAATGTTCCCACAATGGCTGCATCCGATGGCGATCCAAAAGGTGTATCAATTTTCACCTCTTCAATATCCTTGAGGGCCTCCATTTTATACAAACCGCTGCCGCCGATAATTCCGATTTTTGCTTGTGCCATTTTTACCCTCTGCTTGAGTTTTACCACAGTGATTCTATCGGGCCATCGTTAAGTTGGCGTAAAGATAATTTAAGATTTGGTGACAACAGTCACCCCACATACACTATTTTGTCACCAAAATCATGTGATATTAATCACAAAGTAGCTTCACAAAATCTTTAAAAATAAAGGTACACAGTTCTGTTACTTATTTTTAGCGTCAGGAACCTCAGCCCTGACGGCATGAGGCTTGAAAGAGAAATCTAACAAGCCGTCCTGACGGGCCTCAGTCTTAACTGACTACGTTTTTTGAGTCACGACACCAGGCGAATGCGAAGCTAGTCCCCTGCTCTGTCGCTAGTAGTTAAACAACTTTAAGGTAACAGAAGTAGTGCTGCTAGCCGGCGCAAGCTCAGAAAACCTTGGCGAAGCTAACTTTACCCCAGAAATGGGAGTTTGAGGCAACCATACTTCATCGGAGGGGCAACCATACCCCTCCACCCCGCGAGGGATTTAAATTAATGTAAAGCCGTGCTCAAAGCACGGGGTTTCTACCCATTTTTATGATGACAGTCAGCTCTGCTAACCTCCCCAAAATCTCGATCGAGGCGATCGTCCAGCGCATCTTTGCTTTTCGCCAAATTACCCCCCTTGACAGACGACTGCTGAAATCAGCAATGCTCGCCCAGAAAGGTCTGAACGAAAAAGACCAGTGTCACATCAACCGAGTGTGCCAGGGCATCCAAAACGGCTTGATTTTAGTTGTAGAGTAAATTTGCAGCACTATCTCTTGCGAGCTCAAGAAGGTGTTTTAAAATTTGTGTCTGAGTCTGTATCTGCTAAAACTGCGTTCGAGCGCTGTTTTACTATTTTTCGGCGCGCGATTTATCAACCTCACAAATAAAATTATTTATATCGTTTCCGGTTGCATCGGAATTAATAAAATCGAGTCAACAGTTAACATTCAACCATTCAGTTTTGCGACCCCTCCTTCTACAGTTAGCAGTCAACAGTCAACAATCATTTCCCTCGTGCAACCGGAATTGATATTACATCTTATCGATCAAAATTCAACAGCCAAAAGCCTGTATAAGTCATCCCACTATCATCGGGCTGCACTAACAAAAAATGTAATCCTTTACTTAATTGCTTGCGCTGTTGGTAAATTTGGGCCGCGGCTTTCACCTCGCTATCTTCAAAAGTAGCCACAACCCACCTATCTACTAACCCAGCTTCCAATATCAATCCGTCTGGTTCTCCAGCAATATAATTCAAAGCAAAAGGTTTGGCATCCTGAAGCCATCTAGCCAACCGCATAGACTGGCGCCCGCCGTCAATCACCACTCCCGGTACGGGTACTGTTGAGGCCAAGCCTAAATTCAGCGGTAACAGCAATTCTGGCATTTCCAAAATTGGCAGGGGACGCCCTTGGAAAGCCTCTTCAATGTCGCCGGCGGGTAGGGAAGCAAAACGCCAGCCATCGCCCCAGAGGTTTTCGGGTAAGGGTACGGGCGGCGGCGAGTCAAGGGCGATCGCACTGTAAGTTTCACCTGTATAATTAGGCATACTCGAATATTCTTTGGCGCGTTGTTGCAGCAACAATTTCAGAGTCGCAGTGCGCCGAGTCGCTTCCACCTTGACACCCAAAACTTTGCCCGCAGCTTCGATTAAGCCCAGAGACTGAGGCCTAAATACTTCAATCAAATCTGGCAAATTCTGAGTGTGAGCTTGCTGCTGCAACTGCGAGGCTAGCCAATTAGAATTTGCGTCCCCCTGGCTACAAACAGCGCTAAATTGAAAACTGCCTTCAGAGTCGCAAATTAAGAGTTCCCACAATGGTTTGCCAGTTTCGTCTTGGAGAGGGCGGCGGTAAAAATCGGCTTGCCAAATACGCATAAATAATTTAAAAATAAAATCTACAACTCCATAATTTTAATATAGCTTGGGGGCACTGCGATACAATACCGCTCCCCTGAGAAAAAACTTCGAGCGATATATTCTCAGTTCATACTTGAGTGTTATTTCAATATCTAACACCCGTGAAAAAAACTGCAACTGTAGGCCAGCGATCCAAACCGTGCTAATAATCAGTAATTCCCCCTTCTAAAATCTAAAATCTAAAATCCAAAATCTAAAATAGAATAACGGCTCGCTTAGCCATTTTTCCTTAGCAATTAGCCCTTACCAAATTTATTTAAGATGGTGAACCAAATACATATCCAAGTCGCCTTTATTTTTAGCATAAATTTTGCCTCGGTATTCGCCTTCAAAAAAATCTCTAACTAATTCAAACGTTTCCTGAGAGATATTGATATTTCCAGGTACGCCGGAAGATTCCATCCGAGATGCAGTATTAACTGTATCTCCCCAGACATCATAGGAAAACTTTTTATTGCCAATTACCCCAGCAAGTATTGGGCCTGAATGAATGCCAATGCGGATATCCCAATAAGGAATATTTTGTTGAGCTTTCTGTATTTTTCTCAAATCCATGAACTGTCGAATTTCTATGGCAGCAAGTACAGCTTGATACTCCCCAGCCCTAAAGGGACGGGGATTCTTGAAGAGTCCAGATACGAACTTTCAAAGGCGAAATCAAAGCGCCCCTACTGACTCCTCTTAGGCATAGCCCTAAAGTTGCCGCTACTTTTCGCAAAATATTCGCAGCGCCATTGCCGTCTGCATTAATTTTGCTTCCATCTTTTGAACGATACAATCCACGATTAACGCGCTTTCCAGATTCTTTCCACCCTTCAGTTTTTTCACCGAACTTTGGTAGCTCATCTGAATCTAAAAAACTCGCCTTACTCGTATAACTTTCTTCGGTTTCAACAAATCGAATACCGTACTGTTCACAAAGCTGAGAAATCCTATCCTTCAATCGAGCGGTAGGAATTTGCACAAAGTTTTGATTCGTTTTACTGCCAAGATTTATTTCTTGACGCATCCCTTTGTTCCAGCCAAAAACGACTGTACCTATTTGGTTTTCAAGGCAATGATTCAACACTAATCTAGCTGCTTTATTAACGGCATCTCTGACCCGCTTATTCCGCTTTTCCGTAATTTTTGCCAATTTGTTAGACCAAAAGCCTTGAGGTCTATACTCTTTAATCGCTGCAACCCGTTTGTTATACCATTGATTTAATGACTTTAAATGCCGTCCATCTACGATAAAACCGGTTCCTATATTAGAAACACAAGTCAACCAATTATTTAGTCCTGGATCGATACCCAGAGCTTTACTCGCATCTAGTTTAACGGCGGTTGATTGAAGTTGGTAGACAAACTCGACATAAAATTGTCCGTTTCTTGGCAAAATGCGAATCTCTCTCATTGCCTTGTAGTCTAGGTTAGATGGAATTGGTAAATAAAATTCACCAATTCCAAACCATAGTTTAACCTTGCTTCCCAATGGGAACCTCAAATGGCCATTTTTTAATTTTACGTCTGCCTTTGGATACGTTACAAGTTTCAAGCTGTTCTTGCGATATTTTGGCAGTTTAGGATGTTGTGTCACTGTGCCACTGGCAACTCCCTTAAGTAGTCCAATGTACGATTTAAAAGACTCCGCAACGCCAGTCAACGTCTGTTGAGCAACATGGGAATATAGTGCTTTGAAGTGAATATTTTCTTTGAATAATTTGTGCAAGTCGTACTTGCCGGGAATCTTTCCAGTTTTGAAATACAGTTGTCGAGAGTAGTAAGTTCCGCAATTAGCTAATTTGTTTGACTCTTCGCATATAAACTCCAGAACGCTTCTCAATTCCCGACTTGGACTGATTAGATTTTGCTGGCATCCATAATTAGACATTTTTTTGATTCTCAATGTATTGCTTGATTACTGAAATAGGCGCACCGCCAACAGTTGCAATAAAGTAGCTATTAGTCCACAGGGTTGGCAATCGACTTTTAAGCCAAGGAAATTCTTGACGAAGATATCGAGAAGAACGCCCTTTCATGTACCGAATCAGCTTGGCAATCCCAAATTGAGGGTCGCATTCTATCAAGAGATGAACATGATCTGGCATTACTTCCATTTCTATTAATTCACTACCAAACTCAGTCGCAACCTCTAACAATTGACTTGAACAGGTTGGGGACGATGCCAAACCCCAAGTCAGTCAAGATTTCTTCGTACACTGCTTTGGCTTTAGGATCGGTAAGTTGCTCGTATTCTATAAGTGGAAAGTGTGTCATTGTTGTGTTGAACTTGACGGCAGTTAATTTGGGTTGGAATTTACGTGTTTGTTATGTAACACCACTCAAAGGGCGAGGTGACGAGCTATCTGGCCTTTAGTCGGATTGATGATAAAATGCACCGCTGTCAGCAAACCGCGAATCATGAAAATGAGCTAGCAACAAATCTGATTATTGAGGCTGGATTAAACCTGCAATTAGAGCAGTAACCGGAGCCAAGAAAGTTATGTTGCGATCGGGTTATAGTGCTAATTTTAGAGGTTTCCATTGGCGGCTGTCAAGTATGGGCAATTGATGGGGCGTGGCGGTGTGAAATCTTACCCAAACTCTTGAATTAGATAATGCTGTTCCGTTCGCTAATTTTTAGGCAAAAAACACTGTTCGATCGATCGCTCCGGCTCCACAAATGCCCTGAATCTTATACTCCGGCGGGCGCACAGGGGAAAAAACAAAATGCTGTGCGATCGAGTTTATTGAATTAATCAGAAGCTCGATCGACAACCCATGCCCCAGATAAGCTAGGCTAACGCCTGCGACTGGAGTTATTATGGGTAAACTGTAAACTTCTATCATTGTCGCTGCATTTGCTATGAACCCTGCCCTGACTCAATTTGGCGCTCAGATGTCCCACCTCACGGGAGTTCGGGCAATTATGAAAGATATTATTGAAACTCTCAGAGCCGGCAGCGGGCAGGAGTTTATCAATTTGAGCGCCGGAAACCCGGTGATTTTGCCGGAAGTCGAGCAGTTGTGGCGCGACTGCACTGCGGAACTTTTGGCGAGCCCGGAATACGGCGAGGTGGTTTGTCGCTACGGTTCCAGTCAAGGTTATCAGCCGTTGATTGATGCGGTGCGGACGGATTTTAACCAGCGTTACGGACTGAATTTGACCGATCGCAATATCCTAATTACTCCCGGAAGTCAATCGATTTACTTCTACGCAGCCAACGCTTTCGGCGGCTACACTACCAGCAAGCAGCTTAAAAATATTGTTTTACCGCTGAGCCCAGACTACACGGGTTACGGCGGCGTTAGCTTGATTCCCGAAGCGGTAGTCGCCTGCAAACCCACCCTCGATATTGATGCAGCCGCCCACAGGTTCAAATACCGCCCGGATTTCAGCCAATTGTCGATCGACCAAACCACCGGTTGCGTCATTTTTTCCCGTCCCTGCAACCCCACCGGCAACGTTCTCACCGACGACGAAGTTAAGAAAATTGCCGATTTAGCAGCCGCTTTCGACGTGCCGGTGTTCGTAGATTCCGCCTACGGCCCTCCCTTCCCGTCCTTGAATTTTACCGAAATGACGCCGATTTTTGGCGGCAATATCGTGCACTGCATGAGTTTGTCGAAAGCCGGATTACCGGGAGAAAGAATCGGAATTGCGATCGGCGATGAAAAAATCATTCAAATATTAGAATGTTTTCAGACCAATATGTGCATTCATTCGCCAAGATACGGACAGGCGATCGCAACTCGTGCCATTGCTTCCGGCGCTCTTGCGGACATCTCCATCAACGTAATTCGCCCGTACTATCAAAGCAAATTTGCGATCGTAGAAAGCACTCTAGAACAAGCAATGCCGAAAGATTTGCCCTGGTTTTTGCACCGGGGCGAAGGAGCAATTTTCGCATGGTTGTGGCTGAAAGATTTGCCAATGACTGATTGGGAACTGTATCAAGAGTTGAAAAAAGTCGGCGTAATTGTCGTGCCTGGAAGTTCTTTCTTCCCCGGTTTGCGCGAAGATTGGCAGCACAAACATGAGTGTATACGCATCAGTTTGACTGCGACAAATGATGAGATTGAAAATGCTATGAAACGCTTGGCTCAAATGGTTGAAAAGCTTTATCAGTCAGTTGACAGTTGACAGTTGACAGTTGACTGTTAACATTCCCAATACTTCGGGTACGCGGTTCCTGAGCGACTCGTGCTGAGCGTAGCCGGAGTAAGTCGAAGGGCATTACAAGTGACCAATTACCAATTATCAGTTACCGATGATAATGACCGAAAGCATCCAGGATACCCGCCACGTGATTCATCCGTCCAGAAATAAAAAACCTGTATCCGATGAAACTTGCCCCCCGAATTGATCTGTGGGGTCAATGCTTTAATCTAAAATCTAAAATCTAAAATCTAAAATCGATTGACTTTTTCCTTGGCAGATCGACTACAATTTAAAAAATAATAATTAGCAGCGCGGTGGGTTATGGCAGTGCAATTACTCAAAAGGTTGTTGACCGTAGAAGAATATCATTTAATGGGCAAAGCTGGTATTCTTTCCGAGGGCGATCGGGTAGAACTGATAGAAGGAGAACTTATCCAAATGGCAGCAATTGGAACTCGTCATGCTTCCTGTGTGAGACGATTCATCGGACTGTTCAGCGAAATTCCCAGTAACCGGGCTTTTCTGGATGTGCAAAACCCCATCCAGTTGAGCGAGCGAACCGAACCTCAACCTGATATAGTATTGCTGCAACCCCGGGCTGATTACTATTCAACAGCACATCCAGTACCGTCAGAAGTTTTGCTGTTGGTAGAAGTATCCGATAGCACGGTTGATTACGATCGAGATGTGAAAGTTCTGATTTACGCTCGATCGCTAATTCCAGAAGTCTGGCTAGTAGATATAGAGGCACAATGTTTAGAAGTTTACCGCCAGCCAACTCCGAATGGTTACAGTTTAATCCAAAAATTTTGGCGGGGTCAACAAGTTGCGTCGCTCGCCTTTCCTGATTTGGAAGTGAATATCGATTTCGTACTGGGATAGATTCAGATTATAGGTTATGGAAAACATTCCCAAGTCCCCATTTTTCACTTAAACTACCCGATAAACAAAACTCAGAGTTGCCCAAACATTCACATCCAAAGCCAAATCATCCGTCGATATCCCCACTTTCTGCACCCCCGGAATGCTAGCGGCGTGCAAATCTTCGAGTACCGCCCGCGCCACATTTAAAGGATTCAACAACACTCGAATTGGCAGGGCCTCCCTCGTTTGCTGCATTTCGGCTTCTATTGCAGCCAGAGTTCGATCGAAGGGAGTCTCACTAAATATAATAAAAGTTTCCGCAAGTCCGATCGGCCCCGATACCGCCCACCCCATCGCCCCAGCCGCCGGCACGGTCAAATTCTCCCCAGGAGCGATCGCCCGCGACATCCCCCCCACAGCATCTTTGCCCTCAGCGCCGAGCACTGACAGCCGTCCCGCGCTGTCCGAGCAAAACACCGCAAAGTAAACCGGGCGATCGCTGTCGTTATACAATCTGTAGCGAAGTCGGCTGCCCTCTGCCAAACTTAGTATATGAGCGCTTGCAGATTTCTCACTTTCCCCGCTCAGCGGTTCCAGCCGATAATCACCGCCGGCCCGCACCGGCTCTCGCTGCGCCACAGCCCGCGCTTGCGGTGCGAGAGTTGCCAGAACCGCCCGCACCTTCAGGCGCGAAGACCCCTCATTGACTGTCAGCCGCAGCAACTTCCCCGCCTGCAGCGCTTTCAACTGCGGAGTCAAGCGCTGCACCGCCACCTTAACTGCTTCTCCCCCGTCGCCCTGAGTATCGGGAATCAGCATTTGAGCCAAAGAAAACAAACCGTAACGGCTGGGATACGAAGCAGGCTCGTGAGGCGAGACTGTTTCGGCTAAAGTTGTTTCCGGGAGTCGGCCGAACCGACAGTCAGCCAATTGCTCGCTGCCTACCGCCGAAACTTGTGGCAAAGTCGCAAAGGCACTGGTAGCGTCCACGCGCTCGATGCGTTCCAAACCTGAGTCCAAAGCTACTGTCAAACCGATGTTTCGCGGCAATACCCGAACTTCTTCCCTCACCAGTTGGCCGACTGTTAATTGGCCGAAAGTTCGATCGAACCCGTCTAAAACTTGGGCTTTAGCAAAGAGGCCCGTGCGTCCCCGCAGCAAAAGCCTCGCGCCCTCCGAAGAATCCACTGCAAACACAGAACCCCCGGAGCACTCCAAAACCGAGGGCGACAACCCCCCCAGCCACAACTGCACAGTTTTGCCCCCCTCTTCCACCGCCGTCACAGCGCCGTCAGATGCAGGGGAATTGAAGATTAAATTTGAAAAATTTACCGCCGGCGCGGTTGTTAAATCGTGATTGAGAATTTGCGGTTGCTGCGATAACCCCGCCAGCTTGCTGTAAACATTGCCCGCCGCGCGGCTGAAACTGACGCTGAAGCTGCTAGCGGGAGTTGCCCACCACAAAGTTTGGGTGAGGGCGTAGGTAAACAAACCTGCGGTAAATCCGTTCCACTCTTGTTCGGCGGCGAGTGCGGAATTAGCGCCCGCAGCAAGTACGGCGGCCGCAGGACGGAGATTTGGGCGGGAGCGGAGGTCTTGGGCAAACGTTAATTCTGCGAGGCCCGGCTGCCCGATGGTGGGGCGGGGGCGGGAGCGAATGCGAAAGTTGCCGTTTTTGGGGAAACCCGGATAGGTGTAGCTGGTGTCGAGGATGGCGATCGCATTTTCTGTCGCGAGCGATCGCACCAACAGCAACAGCGTTTCCTCTAAAATATCGTTCACCGCCCGGTTTGCTAACAGCGGCAAAACATCATCCGCCGGCACCAAACTGTTTTGTATTTTTCCGGGAGACTCGCCCAAACTGACTCGACTACCGCAGCCGCTAAAGTGAAAAACTACCACGTCACCGGGTTTTGCTTGTTCGCCCAAGTGAGTTACAAAAGCCGTCTCGATATTTTCCCTGGTAGCTTGAGCGTCAGTCAAAGTCAAAATGTCCGACGGCACAAACCCAAACCGATATATCAGCAGTTCCCGCTGCATTTCCACATCCGTGACGCAGCCGTGCAGGGGCGAGTCTGGATATTTGTCAACGCCAACCAACAAAGCCAATTTCCTGGCTGTCGGCTGCGCTAAGGCTTGGAGGTAGCGCGAGCCCAACGGCAGCCACAAAGCCTCGCTGATGCCGATGGCGGCCAGCACCCGGCCAGCTTGCTGCAAAAATTCCCGCCGCTTGAGTCCCATTTTTAAATAGCTTTGAATTTTAAGCGTTGAATTTTAAGTTAAATTCCCCTCACTAATTTTAGGGGAATTAATTAGATTGTGACTGTTTAGGATTAAGGGAGTTTTTAAGTTTTAACTTTTGAGCTTTAAGTTTAAATTTTCCCATTTAAAACTCAAAACTCAAAATTCAAAACTATGCAGAATGTCGCCCCCACCAATGTTCAAGATTTAAATCTCGTAATTGAAAATATTCATGGCCTTGGCTAATTCTGCGGCGACTTCCGGCCGGGAAAACTGCGGTGGCGGCAATTTTCCAGCGCGCAGCATTTCCCGAACTTTGGTTCCCGACAAATGCACCCGTTGTTCGGGAGTGCTTGGGCTTGTTTTAGTTGTAGCCATTTGTTCCGTCAGCGTGCAATAGAAAGCGTGCTCGAATTTCATCGGCACAATTCCCAATTCTCCCGGCTCAAATTCGTCAAAAATATATTGGGCATCGTAAGTGCCGTAATAATCGCCAACTCCAGCGTGATCGCGCCCCACGATAAAGTGAGTGCAGCCGTAGTTTTTGCGGATTAAAGCATGAAAAATTGCTTCTCGCGGCCCGGCGTAGCGCATCGCCGCCGGATTAATTGCCAAAATTACGCGATCTTTTGGATAGTATTTTTCTAGCAGAATTTCGTAGCAGCGCATCCGCACATCAGCCGGGATGTCGTCTTCTTTTGTCGTCCCGACTAGCGGGTGCAGGAACAAGCCGTCTACTGTTTCTAAGGCGCATTTTTGGATGTATTCGTGGGCCCGGTGGATGGGGTTTCGGGTTTGGAAACCGACTATGGTTTTCCATCCTTTTTCTGTGAACAGCATTCTCGATTTCGCCGGGTCAATTTGGTATTGGGGAAAGCGGACATCTAGTTCGCGTTCCAGCAGCCAAATGTCGCCTGCGAGGTTAACAGGCCCTGATTTGTCTACTACCTGGACACCCGGGTGTTTGAGGTCGTCGGTGCGGTAGACGTTGAGGGCTTCTTCTTCTTTACTGTAGTGATATTTTTCTGCAAGTTCCAAGAGCCCGACAAATTTGCCCGCCGGCGAGTCGAGGCGCACTAAAGTTCCTGCTTTCAGGGGGGCGGCGACTTCTTCTGTTACCGAGAGGGTGATGGGAACCGACCAAGGGAGGCCGTTGGAGAGGCGCATTTGTTTAACGACCGATCGATAATCAGCTTCGTTCATGAACCCTTTGAGGGGACTCAGGGCGCCGATGGCGATCATTTGCAGGTCGGAGATCGATCGATCCGACAACTGGACTCGCGCCAGGGACTCTGCTTTGTCGAAAAATTCTTGTCTTTGGTCTAGTGTGGCAATGCGGTTGACCAGGATGCCGCCGTGAGGGGCAATGCGGTCTGAATGCTGGCTCATCAGAAAAATGGGTAGAAACCCCGTGCTTTTAGCACGGCTTTACATTAATTTAAATCCCCTCGCGGGGTGGAGGGGTATCGTTGCCCCTCCGATGAGGTATGGTTGCCTCAAACTCCCATTTCTGGGGTAAAGTTAGCTTCGCCAAGGTTTTCTGAGCTTGTTAGGCTAGCAGCACTACTTCTGTTACCTTAAAGTTGTTTAACTACTAGCGACAGAGCAGGGAACTAGCTTCGCATTCGCCTGGTGTCGTGACTCAAAAAACGTAGTCAGTTAAGACTTAGGCCCGTCAGGATGGCTTGTTAGATTTCTCTTTCAAGCCTCATGCCGTCAGGGCTGAGGTTCCTGACGTCGATTTGAAGTTGTGGGTTTTAGCTGCCAGAGTACATAGTATCAAGCGGTGGCTGCAATTCTACATTTTTTAATTGTTCTGGACTTATGCAGAACGCTACTTTGGGGGCGCTGTCATTCTTGAACTGTCAACTGGCGCGCTCAAAACTCTAAACTTTCCCCTCAAGTCTGGACTTGAAATTCTTCGGGATCTATTCCCCAATTTACCCAGCTAATCGCTTCTTTAGCCGATCGCACTTTTGGCGGCACTCGCAAAGCATGAAGGTGTCCCGTACTCGGACAAGTCATCTTTAACAAATAAATTGGCTCTATGTCAATATTATTCTCAATTTTCAACAAAGTATATTCTTGGTAGGGGTAGCCCCCCGTGGCTACCCACTTATCCAATTCAGTTGCTTGCAATTCATGACAAATTCTCCGATAGCCGATCGCCTGAATCAAAACTCGCCGCACTTCGGCATTATGTTCTGTTAACAGCCATGAAGCTTGCCAAGACTGCGGCGGAACTTGACCGATTATTTCCGGCAGTCGGATGCCACGATAAGAGTATACACTGAACTTGTCAGCAAATTCAACCACTGGTTGACCTTCTGCGTGGAGCAAATATTCGCTATCAAAATGAAGTTGGATCGGGCGATCGCACACAAAGCACATTTTCTCAAACGGGTAAATCCAGCCGCAGTTTTCCACTAAAGATTTAAAGGCTGAGTATAAAGGGCGATCGTACTCCAAATTTAACACGCCAATACAAAAATCCACCCAACTTCCGTGACAGGCTGACAGTTCGGAAACTATGCTGTTATTATGATAAGCCCGATCGATCGGGAATTTCTGAAATCTCCCGCCCAACTTCCTTGCTAATTTGACGTAAACTTCGTCTTTAACATGAAGGTGCAGTTGATTCATCAGTTGAGCGTACAGCGGATTATATAGTTGGCTGTAAATCTTATTTTCTAATTCCCTGCCGAGTTGAATTCTTAATATATCGTACAATTCATTATGAATTTTGTTTCTGATTTCGCTGGCCATTCCCAGACCCGAATCGCGTATCCTTAGCGGTTCAACTGCTTGCAAAGCTATGTAAGGGCTGTCACAGAAAATAATTTCCGGTTCACGACAGCCGATGATGTTGTAGGCGGTGTTGATGGCCGCTGTCGCTTGCGGGCGATCGATCGGTATTATCGAAAGTCCAATTTGTCGCCACTTCTGGCGATAAATCGGAATTAGCGCTGTTTGTTCTGGAGTCATTGCGATTATTGGTACAGATATATTATTTGATTTACGCTCAATTTTTTTCGCTCTCGCCTCTGGTAAAAAAATATCAGTAAGTTTGTAATAACAACGTAATTTTCCCTACCAACCTATTTTATGAGAGGCGTCAAATTATTCGTATAAATTAACGATTGTTTGCAAAACACCTAAAATCATAGGAACATTATCGAGACAATAAACATCAACATCAATAATTAAATTATTTCCTTCTAATTTAAGAAACCGCCAGACAACGCCAGTAGTTACGCAGCCATATACTGCAGGTATGGAATTGTGTTCGCGTTCGTTAAATAGCTGAGCCGCTACCATTTGTGCTGCACACTGGGGCAGACAAGATTCTATTTCTCCGCTTTTCGTTTCTCTCAATGCAAAAATCGGCACTTTAATTTCAAAATCCAACGGCACGGAAGACAATAGAAAGTCGCATTCCCCATTCAATCCCAGCTCAGCATCTACATCAAATGACCAACCCGAAAAAAGAGAAAATTGTCTGTTGTTCCTTTCTCTCAAATCTAACATGATTGGTGAAATAATCCGTTCGGAACGTTCTTTGGCAGTTGTAACAGCAGTATTAGAACTAATTTCGATGGTTCTCCAAAGCCATTCGGAGGGTTCTACAGGAACAACCTTGGCACTCAAAATAGGACTGAGTGATAGATCCAATCCAAACAGCTCATTTAATTGTTGGAAAGTAAAGGATTTGTAAGGCATATTTCTCTAATACCTAGGTGAAAATAAAGATTACTTCGAGATAGAAAGCGAGTAGAGAAATCCTAAATAGGATTGTAGAAAAACTTCCACCAAAGAAACCTGGGTTCTGCGAAAAATCTTGGTTTGGTAGCGAAGTCTCTAGGAAGAAACCCGGTTTCTCACCGCGTAAGTCCTAATATAGCAACCCTTGCAGAATTGGTAAACCTCTCTTTTCTTCCTTATTCCCTCTTCTTTCTTTCGCCCGATCGCTCAATCCTTCTACCGTCTTTTTTCTGCCCTCTTTCTTGTTTCTTCTTTCTTCTATCCGTTACATCCCGTACATTGCTCGTTGCCGAACTTCCCTCTAAACATTTAACCACTCAAGGAGTACCCTGGGCGCCGGCAACAAAATCATTAACAAAAGCCCGATCGCCACCAACCCCAAAAAATCCCGCCGATTATCCAATTCACTGACATCATTCAACGCCGGTTCGTCGTTTAGCGGCGTGAAAAACAAAATAATCGCCCACAGCAGCAAACCCTGTTCCAAAAAAGAAAGCAGCAGCATACAAAGTCTAGCAACTTGCCCGATCGCCATACTCGCTCGCTGACCGAACATCGCGTGTACAATGTGCCCGCCGTCGAGTTGTCCCACCGGCATCAAATTAAACGCCGTCACGATCAAACCCAAATAACCCGCCACCGCTACCGGATGCAAATCGATCGCAGTTTCCGCATTGAAAGCACCACCCAAGGTTAACTTGCTCAAGAGACTCATCAGCAGCGAAAAATTGGGTTTGAAAGAGTCAAAATTTAACATTCCCGACTTGTCTGACAGCGGTACAATTGTCGAATGATCCAAACCCCAAATTAATAATGGCACTGCCGCAACTAAACCCGCCAGGGGCCCGGCAATACTAACATCAAATAAAGCTCGGCGGTTGGGAATTGGACTCCGTATTTGAATGAAGGCGCCAAAAGTTCCCAAGAAAAAAGGAATCGGAATAAAATAAGGCAAAGTCGTGCGAATTTGGTAAAATCGGGCAGCTAAATAGTGGCCGGATTCGTGAATTCCCAAAAAAGTAATTAGAGCCAGCGAGTAAGGCAAACCCTGCAGCAACATTGATGGGTTGGACTGCAAAGCTTGTTCAGTAACTCCGGCAAGTCGCGCCCCGACAAGCGTAGTCGTAAACACCGTGATCAGCAGCAAAGCTAAGGCGAAAAATGGCCGGGTTACAGATTCGGTTGTGACAGGAGTTTCCCCTGATTGGTGGCTGGGATTGGGAACTATAGCAAAAAAAGGTTGACCGCTCAAGCTGTTTTGAAATACTACTAAAAAGCGATCGCCAAAAAGCCTCTCCACATTCTCCCGAATCGCCTGATAAGCCGCCTCCGGGTTCGTCCGCAACTGTCCGCGACAAATTACAGCCTGCGGCCGAAATTCCAAATCTCGCAAAAAGTAAATTGACCAAGGAAAACAATCGCGCAAACTCGCTTCTTCTTCTTGATTGATCGGGCGCACGGGCGGTTTTGGCTTTACAGGTTCAGTCTCCGAGTCTGGTAACTGCTGTGCAGTTTCGGCGGTAATTTTCTTGCGCCCCAACTGTACCAAAAACCAATACAAAAAAGGGCAAACCAGAAAAGGTATAATTACCAACTCCGGCGGTACAGTTTTGCTCGTGCCGTAAACTAAAATCCAACCACTCCAAATCAGCGCGGGCGCCATCATTACCAGCCACAGCAGCCATATCGGAGTCCTGGTGATGCGGCTGGTGCCGTTCTGCAACAAGAAGTACGATATCAGCCCCAATACGAACAACCATAGTAAAAAGAACATAATATTTATCCCATTCCCTTCTGAAATACTTCCTTGAAACAACAGAGTTCAGTCTCCAAACAACCCAGGCCCGTGCTCGACAATATCCTGGCTTTCCCCCCTAACCGGGATACCCTGGGTGCAACAGCCTATTTCATTGTAGAAAACCAAACTAACATCCTGGTGGATTGTCCCGCTTGGGATGAGATTAACCAAACATTTTTGCGGGAACACGGCGGCGTGCGACTGCTGTTTCTCACCCACCGTGGCGCTATCGCCAAGGCGCGGGAGATTCAGGAAGCCACGGGGTGCGAGATCCTGATTCAAGAGCAGGAAGCTTATTTACTGCCGGGTGTGAAGGTGACGGTTTTTGAGCGAGAATTTGTTGTGAGCGATCGAATGAAAGCATTTTGGACTCCCGGCCATTCTCCTGGTTCCTCTTGCCTTTATCATAGTGGCAGCGGTGGAGTGCTGTTTTCGGGTAGGCACTTGCTCCCCAACCGAGAAGCCGCCCCAGTACCGCTGTGGACGGCAAAAACTTTTCACTGGCCCCGGCAAATTAACAGCGTGAAGTCAATTATCGATCGATTTTCGCCGGAAACTTTACAGTATATTTGTCCCGGTGCAAATACTGGTTTTTTGCGGGGAAAAGGATCGATCGATCGAGCTTTTGAGAAATTAGCCAATCTTGATTTAGCTGTTTGTTTGCAGTCAAAACCTGAACCCTAAATGTATGCTACAACATCAAAAAACGATCTGACGCGCTAATTATAGCGGTAAGGTGCGCCCTTACGCACCCTACATTATTCTTCAGTCTCTTAGAAAGGAAGTTCGTTGGTGAAGTAGCGGTTGAAAC
This sequence comes from Microcoleus sp. D3_18a_C4, assembly GCF_036702415.1. Taxonomy (NCBI): domain Bacteria; kingdom Bacillati; phylum Cyanobacteriota; class Cyanophyceae; order Oscillatoriales; family Microcoleaceae; genus Microcoleus; species Microcoleus sp. D3_18a_C4. The sequence continues at coordinate 22,515 of NZ_JAUBTI010000018.1, forward strand.
CGCCGATTCTTACCGTGGAAAAAACTGTGGAAAAAACCGAAAAACAAAAAATGCTCGCCGGCGAATTGTATTTAGCTGCCGATGAGCAATTAATTTTAGATCGCCAGCGAGCCCGCCGCATCGCCAGAACCTACAATTCAACCCGCGAAGACGAACCAGACAAACGGTTAGAAATTCTCGCAGAATGGTTCGGTGCAGTTGGCCCAAAAGTTGAAATCGAGCCACCTTTCTACTGCGACTACGGCAGTAATATTTATGCGGGAAACGGATTGTACATGAATTTTGGCTGCGTGATTCTCGACTGCAATCGAGTTAACATTGGCGAGAATTTGCTGTGCGGCCCCAACGTACAAATTTACACCGCTTTTCACCCCACAGACCCGGAAATGAGGCTTTCTGGCCAAGAACTCGCCGCTGAAATTAATATTGGCAATAATGTTTGGATTGGCGGTGGCAGTATTATTTGTCCAGGAGTCACTATTGGGGACAATAGCACGATCGGCGCAGGCAGTGTTGTTGTCAAAGATATTCCCGCAAACGTCGTGGCGGCGGGGAATCCTTGCCGAATCATCCGGCATCTACCTTGATGTGGTACGATCGACACAATCGTGCGATCGGCTCCTTGGAGCTTAACCAAAAAATTTTAGGTATTAGAACAGCCGGTTTGAGATTTTTCACGTAAAATCCCCGAAAAAAACCGTGGAATAAATCTAAAATCTAAAATCTAAAATCCCTTAATTTCTCGTTCCCGGTTTCCACACTACCAAGCTTTTCTTATGACGACTGCAACAGTTTATCCCAACGCTCCCGACCTCTGCACCGACGACTACATAGCAGTCGGTGTAGCTACCTGCTTCATCAAAGAAGAAGGCGAAGTTTTTGAAGTGCAAGTAATCGAAGCTATTCCCTCAGCAGCTTTAGAAGCAATTGTGAAGGGAATACCCACATCTTATTTAATGGTTTGCGGGACGACTTTGGGAGCAGTGCTCGACGGCGAAACACCCAAAATGTTGCCAGAATTCCCGACATCAGCTCAGTTTAGCGAAGAATTTGGCTTTCGGGCGATCGCCGCTGCCCGCACTTACAAAATCCGCCCCCAAGCTCAACTTCACATTCCCTTGGGAACAGTTCGCAACGACTTTACTTATTCCTTAGAACGCAAAAGGGTGCTCAACTCCGAGCGCATCATTCGCACAGAAGACAATGTGAAACAGCACGAACACACTCACAAGGTTCTTTAAACAAATCCCGCAACTGGGGCAATTTAGCAGTGCCTCAGCCAGCGGCTGCACCGAAAATTATTTTGAGTGTTGAGATGTAAATTAAAGATTTAATAAGTTTTTCGTTCATTAATGAAGGAAAAACTTTTAATATTTCGTTATTAAGCAATACTGCATACTGTTTGGGATTACCAACCGTAAAATAAGAGTTTCACGGCGATTGCGTACTCGAAATACCAACCGAAAATCAAGGGTTTCAGACTAGGAACTAAAAACAGTCTGGACTATTGATTAAGACACACACCCAACATCTCAACCTAAAAAGTCTAAGCTGTTGTGCATTTAAATTGTATATTTCGAGTCCCGATAAAAAATCGTCAAATCCCCTCCCCCGATCCCCATCGAACCCTCTCCCTCTCTAATACCATAGGCAATCTAGATGCAACACAGCTTACTGCTCACATCACCTAAATAACATAAATTATTAACGACTGTAAAAAATAATTAAATAGTTGATGAAATTTTTTAATTTGTCAAAAATGTGGTATAATATTATTCCTGTTTAACAAAGTGATATCAAATCGGGTAGCATCGGAATTAATATTACCCACCCCCTGGACACGGCAGTGCCGTGTCCCTACAATTAATCTGGGTATGGAAACGGCAGTGCCGTGTCCTTTATATCATTCCCGTGCAACCGGAAACGATAGGAGCCGCTCGGCGGGAAAAAATAAAAAAATCCCCGCAATTATTGAATGCTAGTAGTTTAAGACTACTGGCAGGCGCGCGAGTAGATCGTAGGTGAGCTAAGGATTTCAATCTCACAAATTGGTCAAATCATGCGAAGCTTTGCGAGAGTAAAGTGGTGGAAATTAACTAGACTATTGCCAGCGGGATTAAAGGGCGAATACCATCTTGGGTACCAAACTGCGCTCTTAATTTTGGGCGTAACAATTCTGGCAGCTAGCATCACTGGTTGTATCAGCTATCAAAGCGTTCGCCGCTTGATTATCACCAAAAGCGAGCGAAATGCTTTGTTAGAAGTTAGGGAGCGGGCCAATAAGATCGATCGCTGGCTCGGCACTAGAAAGGCTGAGATCGAAATCCTCGCCCACACTCCTCCGGTTCGTTCGATGAATTGGTCAGTGGCAGAGCCTTATTTAAAATCGGAAGTAAATCGACTGCAAGAATTCCAGCACTTGGCATTAATTGATCCCGACGGTTCTTATTTCACCACCAAAGTGGGCAGATCCTTGATTAATGTTAGCGACCGCCAACACTTCAAAAAGGCAATGGCTGGGGAAGTCTATGTTTCAGATCCTACCATTTCTCGCACGCTCAAAAAACCAAGAAGGATTGTTCCCATTTCGGCTCCAGTGTGGTCAAGTTCGGTAAATTCTCTTGATAAAACAACCGAAAAGCCGATCGGAGTAATGAACGGCGTCATTAGCATGGATCGAATTGCCGAAGTAGTAGGAAAGCTGGAATATGGGGCAGGAACTTACGCTTTTGTTCTCAATTCTCAAGGAGTGCCAATTGTCCATCCCGACGCTCGATTAATCGGAAATATCGACAAGCCGGCTCCGAGTCTTTTAGAGTCCGCAGATACTAATTTGGCGAATGTAGCCCGGCAGATGGTTTATCAAAAAACGGGCATTGTGCTGACTCAAATCCACGACGCCAGAGTTTATGTTGCCTATCTTCCTTTAGAACAAGCTGAATGGTCGATCGCCGTCGTAATTCCCCGCGACAATCTCGAAAAAGAACTCCTTCCTTTCAAGATACTAGCAGTAGCCGCCGGCGTACTTGCCGCCGCAGCTATTTTCGCAACAATGGTGGCGCTCAAGCTGTTTGTCCTAAATGGCATTCGCAGTCGCACAGAAGCCCTTCTCCACCGCTTGACCGGCCGCATTCGCGCTTGCTTGGGCCTCGATCGCATCCTCCAAACTACAGTAGACGAACTCGGTACTTTACTGAAGCTCGATCGAGCAATTTTCGCATGGTACGACCCCCGACAAGATACTTTAGAATTTGGCTGGGAATATTGCCGGGAAGGTTTGCCGGGGCGCTTGGGAATCTTTGGTGTTCCAGGAGGGCCCTCTGGAGATTTAGCTGCACGGCTTCACCGCTGCGAAACGATAGTGCTACATAAAACCGCCGCCCCTGATGCCACAGCGTCTGAGGAACACGCCCATATCGAACTCACAAATCGTCACTACGCAGCAGTACCCGTACTAACTCAGAATCATCGGCTTGGATATCTGTTTGCCTGTGCAAAGCGCCGGTTTGCGACTCCCGACGAGGTGGAAGTTTTGGAAGCAATTGCAGACTCGCTGGCGATCGCAATTTCCCAATCCCAACTCCACGGGCAAATTCAAGAAGAAATCCAACTTTTGGAAGAAGTATTAGCCAAACTCAGAATCACCGAAGAGCTTTTAGTACAAAGCGAAAAAAATACAATTGTGGGTCAACTAGCCGCCGAAGTTGCCCAGGAAATTAATAACCCCATTAACTTTATTTACGGTCGCCTGATTCACCTCAATGATTATATCAAAGATTTGCTTAGTATAATTCGCCTCTATCGAGAACAATATCCCGAACCTGTGCCACGAATTGCCAAAAAAATAGAGCGTTGCGACCTAGATTTTATCAGCAAAGAGTTGCCACAAATCCTCAATTTTTTGAAAATAGGAGCCGATGGCATTCGCCAGATAGTCCTGGCTTTGAGGAAATTTTCACTTCCTGACGAAGCCAACAAAGAACACGCCAACGTTAATGAGAGCATCGACAATCTTTTGCTGTTGCTGGCTCACAGACTGGAGCAAAAAATATTAGTAGTCAAGGAGTACAACAACCTGCCACCAATTTTGTGTTATCCCGGTCAACTGAGCCAGGTATTCGCGAGTCTGATAATCCATGCTATTGATGCAGTTAAAAATATTGAAAATTCCGCTCAAATTATTACCATCAAAACCGATATTGTCGATGATTATACAGGCAGGTTTATTGTTGTATCGATATCCCACAATGGCTCAAAAATTCCGCCGGAAATTCAACACAGAATATTTGAGGAGTGTGGCCCTACTAAATCCTTTAAAAATTTTACAGGATTGGCTCTGTCGGTGTGCTATAAAATTATTGTAGAATTGCACAGTGGCAGCCTGACAGTTGAATCTCCGGTTCAACCTCAAATTAAATCTCAAACTGGGGGCGGTGCTGAATTTAGGGTAAAATTGCCGATCGTTTGATATCGCATTTGGCCGCCAGAGAAACCCGTCGCAAATCTGGCTAGCAAGCTGCGCGAAAAGCTTAATTTGGCTTCGTAGTCAAGACTTTAGTCCTCATAAAACGGAGGGCTGAAGTCCTCACTACAAACCTAACGATCATTTTTTAACCCAAATTGCTATAGCAATCCTTGCAGGAGTCATAAATTTTTTACCCCACCCCAACCCTCCCCTTGCCAAGGGGAGGGAGTAAGAAATTCGCAAATGATTTAGGATTGCTATATGATAGGATTAGGGAAATAATAAAGGTGCAACCACAGCAAACAACCAGCCTCCCATTACCAAGACTTCCGCAACAATTAATAAATTATTTCTGTTCATTTTCAAATTAAGCATTTTCACATTAAGAGCGATCGACCAAAGAGCGAATTTTCTTCCACCAAGCAGCCGGCGAATCCTCCGGGCGATACGCGGCATCAAACATCGACAAAATTAGCGGCAAACCCCCCACCTTCGCACTCATCAACAAGTGCATTGCCAGACAAAATACCAATACCACCCAACCAGAAGCGTGTAAGTAATACCAAACCTGCGTCAATTCCCCAGCCGGCAGCCATTCTTCCTTAACCATACTGCCAGAAGCGATCGCCCAAGTCAGTGCCAGCAACATCAACGTATTCACAATCCGGTGCAAACTGTACCACCAAATCGGTTTTCCCAACTGCGTTAGTTTCCCAAAAGAATCCGGCTGCACCAAGCGTTTTTGACCTGCGTGGAAACTGTACAATGCAAAAGCCGGCATTATTCCTAACAGCAACATCTTGCCAAAAGTGCCGTGAATCCCGATAATATCTTCAATCTGAGGCACGGGGACTTTGCCCAACCGCCCATCGTAGGTGTTGTAAACCAGAAATGCGCTCAAAATTGCTAAAAGGGCGATCGCAGCGTTAGCCCCGTGCAGTAACCTGAGCAGCAGTGGCTGGTACAATCTAGATGGTGGCATCGTTAATTCTGCTAGTTGATAAATAATCTTTTACATAATACAGCTAAGCGCCAATTTTTTCAAGCCTCGCCAATTGTGAAATAAATCTGAAAGAAAAATGAAAACATTATGATAAAAACGCAATTTTATCAAAATTAAGTGTAAACTAAAACAGTCAAGAGGAACACTTTATTTATAACACCTAACACTTTACAAAAATGGATGCAGCCACTACCATCTTACTTTCCTTGGGACTAGCAGCAGATGCTTTTGCTGTCGCTGTTTCAAGCGGCTTAGCAATCAAACACATGAAGGTCAATAAAGCTTTAAAAATTGCCTTATTTTTCGGAGGTTTTCAAGCTTTAATGCCCGTAATAGGATGGTTAATCGGTCTTAGTTTTAGTTTTTTGATAACACCGATCGACCATTGGATAGCTTTTGGGCTGTTGAGTTTCATTGGCGGGAGAATGATTTATGAATCGCTGCAAAGCGAAGAATGCGAGAAAAAGTTCAATCCCTTAGATACGGGGACTTTGATAACGCTGTCGGTGGCGACGAGTATCGATGCTCTTGCAGTTGGGCTCGGATTTGCTGTCCTGAAAGATTCTATTGCTCTTGCGGTGACTGCGATCGGATTTATTACTTTCTTTTTAACCTTTGCCGGCGTTTTTATCGGGCACAAGTTCGGCAACTTGTTTGCCAATAAAATTGAGATATTGGGCGGAGCAATTTTGATTTTCATTGGCAGCAGAATCTTGTTTCTGCACTTGACAGAACTGCCATTAGTTATGGGCAATTAGTCATTAGTCAGTAGTCATTAGTCGAACAGTGACATCAAAGTATCGGGTGGCTGCAATTTCCAATTACCCATTCCCAAAAAATGCTATAACAGCAATATTGCGTTAAAGGATAAAATTTCGTGCTGAAACTTTACGGCCCAGGTCGCAGCAGGGCCTCAATTGTCCAGTGGTATCTAGAAGAAATAGCGGTTCCCTACGAATTCGTCACCCTGGATATGCAAGCAGGGGCACACCTGCAGCCAGAGTATCTCGAAATTAACCCGATCGGCAAAGTACCCGCGATCGCCGACGGAGATTTTAAACTTTGGGAATCCGGCGCAATTCTGCTGTATTTAGCTCAAAAATATGGTAAAATGCCAGACACTTTGGAGCAGCAAGCTCAAATCGTGCAGTGGGTAACGTTTGCTAACGCCACCCTGGGGCCGGGAATATTTACAGAAGCAACTCGCGATCGCGAAACTCCCAAGTTGTTAAAACCGTTAAATGAAATCTTCGAGAAACAGCCGTTTTTAATGGGTGATGAATTCGGCGTCGCTGACGCAGCAGTCGGGTCAATGTTGGCCTACATTCCGATGATGCTAAAACTAGACCTCAGTGCTTATCCGGCCGTTGTAGATTACATCAAGCGGATCTCGGAAAGGCCGGCTTTCAAAAGTGCGATCGGCGGTAGCTGAAGGAAGGCACTACACGGATTTTGACACGGATACACGGATGAATTATTGAGGGTGACTCAGGAGTCAGGAGTCAGACAGCAGGAGTCAGGAGTCAGGAGTCAGGAGTCAGAGGGCAGAGTCATAAAACTTAACATCTAAAAGCAGGGGCAATTCTGGAATTGCCCCTGCTTTTATTAAAATCAAACTTATCTGAATCCTACAGCCGCCTGCCAAACAAAAGCCAGCAGCAAGAAAAATACGGGAATGACCGGCAAAACATTAACCAAAGGCTCAAAAATCGAATAAGCTTCGGGCAGTTTTGCTAAGAGTAATGCAGCTTCCATGAATCAACCTACCTATCCAACACAATTTTCATAATTGTCGCATATCTTCACCCAAGGCAATCACGATCGATCGACTGTCGGTGCAAGCCAGTGGGCAAACTCTTCAGTAAATCGATCGGCAAAAATCGCCTCCCGCATCCTCCCAGTAAAGCGAATCAACTCCGTCACATTGTGAATAGCCAGCAAAGTATAGCCCAGCACTTCGTTAGCGCGCGCCAAATGGGCCAAATAAGCCCGACTGAATTTTTGGCAGGTATAACAAGGACAAGACTCATCCAGCGGAGCAAAATCCTCCCGGAACCGAGCATTTTTCAAACTCCAGCGTTCCCCACCAACAAAAGCCGTCCCGTGGCGGGCCAGCCGAGTCGGAATCACGCAGTCAAACATATCTACCCCACTCGCCACAGCCAGCGCCATTTCCCGATAAGTCCCAATCCCCATCAAATAACGCGGTTTATTGGCCGGCAACAGGGGCGCAGTCACCTTCACAATCTCTGCGATCAAATCCCCCGATTCCCCCACACTAACGCCGCCGATGGCGTAGCCTGGTAAATCCAAATCTACCAACTGGTTCGCCGCGCGCGATCGCAAATCGGGGAAAACGCCCCCCTGCACGATTCCAAACAAAGCTTGATCCGGGCGCGAGTGAGCTTGAATGCAGCGTTGCAGCCAGCGGTAAGTACGATTTGTGGCAGCCTCCACCTCCTCCCGCGTAGCGGGGTAAGGGGGACACTCGTCAAAGGCCATAATCACATCAGCGCCCAACTCATTCTGAATTTCGATCGATCGTTCCGGCGTCAAATTAATCATTCGGCCATCGCGGGGAGAGCGAAAAGTCACCCCATTCTCAGAAATAGTCCGCATTTGGCTCAAGCTAAACACCTGAAAGCCGCCCGAATCCGTCAGCATCGGGCCTGGCCAAGCCATAAATTTATGCAATCCGCCCGCGCCTGCGACAATTGCTTCCCCCGGCTGCAAGTGCAAGTGATAAGTATTTGCCAAAACCATTTGAGAACCCGCCGCCTCAAGATGTGCAGGTGTCAAAGTTTTGACATTAGCTAGCGTCCCCACTGGCATAAATTTAGGCGTTTCCACAACACCGTGGGGAGTGGCAAAAACCCCTGCACGCGCTTGGGTATGGCTGCAATTAGCCTGACATTTAAAAGAAAATTTCGCCTTGTCCTCAGTCATTAGTCCTCGATGCTCGTTAACCGCTACTCGGCCGTCCGTGTTATTTGAGATGTTGCACCATTCTCAATTACTTGTTTAGGAACAGGCTTTTCGGCCTGTTCCACAAGAAAATTCACTCTTTGTGGAACAGGCCGAAAAGCCTGTTAAGCGAGAATGGTGCAAGATGTGAGTGTTATTTAATCTATTGTTGATGACATCGCGACAAAAAAAACCATGACCGAGAATTTCTAGATGGTACCCGCCACGTGATTTATCCGTGGAATCAATCCAAAACCGACAATCGAAAATCCTCAAGCCCCCGAATTTATCTCGCGCAAGTCAATCCAAAATCGACAATCGAAAATCTAAAATCGAATGACCCCGCCTAAAAACGGAGACAAGTTTCCGACAATCGTCGTGGAGGGCAAAAAATTTTAGACCTTAGTTCTAACTCCCAGATTCACGGCGCTGCAAGTAAATCTAAAATCTAAAATCTAAAATCTAAAATCGACTGACTGACGATTAAAACGGGGAATCATCCTCATCCAATTGCAGATCCCAGTTCCCGGAGAGAACCTGATCGACAACCGCATCCAAAGCCGCGGCATTTAAATTCCGGGCGAATTGCTCTTGCAAAGGATTGGAGAGGGGAATTAACCGCAACTGCCGTCCATCTTGAATCAGGTCAAAATAAGCACCATCCACCGGGGACTGTTTCAGTTCCAGGTAATCAAAACTATACACGTTCAGATAAAGCGCATGGTTGGCAATCAGGGTAGAACGGTGGGGGTTGGCGAAGACTTCGAGTACATAACCTTCCCCTTCGCTATAAATCTGGCCATCTTGTATGTGAAGGTAGCGGACACGTCCTAAATCAAACAGCAATCTTTTGATATCGCGTTTGTTGACGACAATCCCTGTATCGATGATGCAAGGAGCAACTACCCTGTTATTCAATTGATCGTGACTCATGGAGTAAAAGCCTCTGTTGTAGTGTATGTTCCCGTCTTGAAAATCAGGGAGTTAGCTAGAATTTTTGGGAAGGGAAACGCGGATCTGGAGTTTAGTCTTTTTAGATAGGGAGCTTGGGGATCGCTGCCGACAGAGGTTTTCCGGGGAAAAGAGCGGGCGACAGGAGGAATGCTCGATCCAAAAAACTAGGGTGTTACAGTCCAATTCTGGCACACACTAATCGATTGACAACTGCATACCTGATGAAAAACTTTCTATCTTATGGTGGATGATAAATGGGTTCGGTCTACGAGCGACTTTTTCCGGAATCAAGGGGCTGCCATCGCAGGCGCAGTCGCTTTTTATACTTGTTTGCCGGTACCGGTGTCTTGGACTTTGGAGTTTCGGGGCATTGCCCGCTTGGCACCAGCGATCGGGCTTTTGATTGGGGGGATGCTGGGGCTGGGGGATGTTGGGTTGCAGTTGTTGGGAATGCCTGCTCTGACTCGATCGGCCTTGGTGGTAGTTTTGGGCATCGCCGTGACTGGGGGGCTGCACCTAGACGGCGCAATGGACGCGGCGGACGGGCTGGCTGTACCCGACCCGGTACGCAGGCTGGAAGTCATGCGGGACAGCGTTACAGGGGCTTTTGGGGCGATGGCTGCGATCGCGATCGTGCTGCTGAAAACTGCCGCTCTCTCGGACTTGAATAACTATCGCTGGCTGGCTTTGATGGGTGTCGCGGGTTGGGGGAGGTGGGCCCAACTGGTGGCGATCGCCCGCTATCCCTATCTCCGGGCCGAGGGTAAGGGAGCTTTTCACAAGGAATCGATTTATTCTCCTTTTGATTTTATCCCCGGAGTGCTGTTGCTGCTGAGTTTGAGCGTGGTGCAAGTTGTCTTGGAGGGCGATCGGTGGCTGTTGGCGGTGGGGATGGCTTTGGGGGGAAGTGCGATCGGAATTTTTGCCGGAGCCTGGTTTAACCACCGTTTGGGCGGCCACACGGGCGATACTTACGGTGCTGTAGTCGAGTGGACGGAGGCTTTGTTGCTGTGTCTTTTGGCTGCTTTGGAAGGTTAAATTGTTTCTGAGTTAACGGCATCATTCTGCATCATCCAAACGAAAAAGCTGAGGATTTGCTCGACAGGGGGCAGAGGATAGACGGATAAGTCGATCGTCACAGTTTGGTTTTCGAGTTTGATAAATTGCCATTGAATGCCATTACTCACACTCCCATAAATGATGGGGATGTTTTTTTCTTTGGCTTGATTGAAGCGTTGAACGGCAACCATTTCGGCAATACACTGACCCAATCCGCTTTTGATGTCGGTCTTTTTAGCTTCGACAATTACAACGGCGGGGGCTTCAATTTCTAGGACTTCGGACGATCGCGCTAGCAGAAAATCAAACACTCCATTCAGTCCGACAGCTTCGTCGATGGTGAAATCTTCGCCGGAAAAAAGGCTAATTTGGCGATCGAGAATCCGCCTCACTTCCAGCAGTACGGGATAGATAATTCCTTCCGATCGCGCTTTTTCACTTCCCGATGTGGCGACGATGGGGAGGCTATCTTTGAGAGTACCGCTGAGAATGTCTGAGGGTGCGATCGGGTTTAGCGGAGGTATAAAGCGAGATCCCTCTTGGACTGTGAGACCGAAAGCTTGTTTCGCTTTGGCGATCGTAGTAAATTGACTGTATGGCATAATTTTTTCTAGTTGACCATTATAGGTTTTGTTTCGCTATTAATTACTGTAAATGATATTAATCGCGGCTACAATTCTCCTCGAACGGCACCGTGTTGCAAGGAAAATAAGTCATCGAGTTGAGTGACGGATTATTTGTCGGGTTGTCCAGTTTTGTCGAGTACATTGCGAATCGAAACTCTACCCAACAAAAACAGGCGTTGCTGATTTACGGTATAAAAGGCTAAATATGCAAGTCATATCAAATCCGTTAGCATCGGAATAGTAAATTCGAGTCAACAGTCAACAGTCAACAGTCAACAGTCAACAGTCAACAGTCAACATCATTCCGGTGTAACCGGAAATGATATCATAGAAACCACTATCCACAAAGCTTCTGGATTTTTAACTGATTTTTTTCATACCCTGCTTAAGCAACTCCGACCAGTTTAATATACAAAATTTAATTAAACTTAACTCTTGTTTTTGAAGCTTTTACCTATTGTTCAAGCATTATTTTCAACCAATTTTACAAATAGTAGTGAGATTAGCGTGCGCCAAGACTTTGCAGGTGACGAGAAACCGGGTTTATACGACAAATTTCGGTTGAGGACGAAAAATACACTCAGAAACCCGGTTTCTGAGATTAGCGTGCGCTCTAATTCCTGTCGTTGGGTGGCGAGAAACCGGATTTTTTCACCTAATACCCCGGACTGTGATGGCATATTTTGGTTAAAAAACCCGGTTTTAAATGAAGGGAAAATCCCATGCAAATTTTCCATTCATTCTCACTTTTTAGGCTTTCGGCTCAACCCAAATCGTCATCCCCTCAACCCTCAAACCTTTGCCGCGAGTGCCGCAATATTGACCGTTAGCAGTAACCGGAGTATCGCCCACATTCTGGATGTGAGCAGTATAAAATACGTCATACTTATCAGCTTGCGGCCCTGTCAGCCGCGCGGCAATTCCCTCAATGCGCTTGGCTTTGCCCCGGAATCCAGCTAACTCCCCTTCCGAGATCCAAGCAGTGTCGCCAACTCCTTCAACGTGAGCCATGTACTGCAAATTTAAATCGGCAACGGGAGGCTCTATTTTAATTTGAAATCCTTCGACGCGGCGGCCTTGAGCTTTAGTACCCGCATATTCTCGATCGCTAAAAGTTCGATCGCCAATTCCTTGAATATGCGCCAACACTTTTAAACCCACAGGGGCCGCAGCTTGGGAACTCGCAGACGGCGCGATCCAAACTTTGATGCCCTCTATTCTCAAAGCTTTGCCGCGAGTACCGCAATATTCGCCATTGGAGGACACGTCGGTGTCGCCGATATTCTGAATGTGAGCGTTATAAAATACGTCGTATTTATCAGCTTGCGGCCCGCTCAACCGAACCGCAAATCCTTCAATTCGTTTCGCTTGACCCCGAAAACCGGCCAATTCTCCCTGGCTGAGCCAAGGAGTATCGCCAACACCTTCGACGTGAGCCATGTACTCGACATTTAAGCCGGGAATTGGGGGATCGATACTAATTTGAAATCCTTCGACGCGGCGCCCTTGAGCTTTAGTACCCGCGTATTCTTGAGCACCGAAAGTTCGATCGCCAATTCCCTGAATGTGCACCAAAACTTTGATTCCCAAAGCGCCCTCTACTGCTACCGCTGGTTGAAGGTTCCGGGGTGCCCCAAAAACAATGTTCCCCGAACCGGTTGTCTGGAGGGACTTAGGTACTTCCACGCTGGGAACAATAATCACCTCGTGCATGGGGGCAGAAGGTGCGGGGGATTCCAAAATCTGGATCTGTGGCGCAACTGTAACTTGTTTCGGTGCCACATTTCCTGACGGGATGACAATCACTTCTGGCAAAGGTTCGGCGCTGATTTTTTGTTCTGGCGCTGGTTTAAATGCGGGTTCGACTTTTGCAGGTGCTGCTTTTACCATCTCAGCAATGGTTAATTTGCCTCTGGAAATGGCTACGGCTATTTGTTTGCCAAAAGCGGCGCTGACTGTTTCTTCGAGGATTACCCACTGTTCGTCGTCTAATTTGTCTTGCTGTTCCACCAGGGCGAGCACTGCTGAAACTGGGTGTTTGCCGCTGACTAAGGATTCTGCGTCTGAATGCAGTTGAGTTGGGGTTGATTCGGAAATTGCGCGCTGCAGTTCGCGGGCTCTGGCATGAACTGATTGTAAGGGCGCGAAGTCGCTTTGTTCGCGGTGGGCGATCGCCAATACTCGATCGATCACTTTCAATGCTGCATCGCGAATTTCTGCTTTACCTTCAGAAGCTGCGACAGTCTCGACTAAGTTTTGAATGTCTTTGAGGGAAGTAATTTCTCCTGGGGCGATCGCGGATTTGTTTGCTTCGAGAGCTTGTTTTTGGACTGCGGCAAAGTTGCGGCTGTAGGCGGCTACTTCTTGCAGCAAACTGTCAGAGGGAGGAAGGCCGGAGTCTTGCAGTTGTTTTGCTGCCATTGATAGGCGATCGGCCAAATTAGCATAAGTTTCAGATAGTCGGGCTATTTGTTGTAGCAAATCTTTATGAGCTAGTTCCATATGGGTCTTGCAGTAAATATTTAACTTGCTGATTATAGACGTTGAGCGTCTTCTGAAGGTAGAAGGCAGTAGTCATCAGTCATTAGTCCCAGGGAAGAAGAAAAATGCTCCCACTCTCCGACTCCCCCACTCGGACACTCTCCGACTCCCCCACCCAGACACCCGGACACTCTCCGACTCCCCACACTCCGACTCCTCCTCTGGCATCCCCCACGTGATCTCCGTCACAACCGTGCAAATAATTAGTCACACTCTGCGACTCCGGCTGTCACGAGTGGCCCGTAACAATGTCACACCTATCGAGCAATAGCCGTCACTGCTGATTCTGTGAAAACAGTTGATACTTAGGCTTGAACCAATAAAATCCCGAAGTGTTATGGTGCTAATTCGCGACCTCGCCCAGCAAGCTCTGGCTCTGGGCTATCTAACCCTTGAAGCCGAAAATCAACTGCGGCGGATGTTAACTACCACCAAGTATGACTTGGAAGACTTAAATGCTTTTATGGCTTTGCAACTAGCAGCTATGTCCGGAGGAGTGAAACAAGAGTCTCGCGAGCTGAAAAAATTTGAAATCTTTGGCGAGACGGCTTCCGAAAGTTCCTGTTAGTAATTAGTTGGCTTTTGATTAGTTAAAATTTAGTAAGTAACATTTCTATTATGCGGATTCGTGAAGTTGTCAAACAAGCTATGGTGGCGGGTTTTCTGAGTTGGGAAGCGGAAAATGAAATGCATAAAATTTTTTCCTCACCCAAGTGTGATTTGGAAGATTTGAATGCTTTTATGAGCTTGCAGTTAGCTGCCATGGCGGGTCGCGTCAGAAAAGAGTCTTTGGAATCGATCCATTTGCCCAACTTTTCGGGAGAAAGTTAATCAGCTTTATTCATTCTTCGGGCTGGATATATCTTAACTCCTGTATCCGAAAATATACTTAGATGATAATTTAATTCTCTCCTAAATTTTATACGGTTTAGAGCTAAAATTGGGGTAGATTTAGAGCGCGGGGTGTTAATTTACATCTACTCATTTTTAATAAATTAGTTAAGTTTGTAGTGAGAATTGAAGTCCTAAAAGACAATGGTTGGATGACTGCAAACAATTTTATGAAAATGGAGTAACTACACTTGCTGTGAAACAGCTATAGCAATCCTCGCATCAGTTTCAATAACTGGTTAACTTCCAAGCTCTGCCTGGGAACCGATGTAAGCGAGGCTCTGCCTCGGCCCAGACTATGGAGGCTCTTCCTCCGGATATGCGTTACCAGGCTCTTCCTGGTAACGAGTATAATCATTTAGGATTGCTATAATATTAGGTAACTTGGCTCGATCGCAATCAAATTTGTTGGTAATAAGGACTTTATTCCTCATAAAAGTCCCTCGGACTGAAGGCTCAGTAAAAACGTTAGAACGGTTGTTTTACCATACCTTATCCATTGGTAACCAGTTAAGCTAAGAAAGCATTTGTCAATCAGCAATTATGCTCAATATTTACTCGGATTTTGGGCATAAAACTGAGATTTGGGCGAGCGAGGAATCATGCCGAGGGTGATATTTATACTTACTCCCTGTCAAATCGTGAATTTTCCACTCTTAAAAAAGCAGTTTTTTTGAGTAATATTACTGATTGACAAATGCAATTAAGTCTTAACTTGTCACCAATGGACTCTAGGCTTAAATATCTCTAAACTCCTCGATTATGCTTAGTTTTTTCTATATGAAGAGTATGAGTTCGCTGGGAACTGAGTTTACACAATCTTGACAAATCCTGGGTGTTTATATTGCCCTTGTAAAGATTAACTTTAGGTACTTGCATAATTTTGGTACCACTGTTACAGTGAAAATGTGGAATAAAAAAAGGTTCCAAACAAATTCATCTCAAGTCACTCGACCCACAACAAAGGGGGTTTTGATCCAATGAAAAACTTAATTTTAAAATCAATCTGTATCGCTGCGATCGCTCTGCCATTAGTAGGACAACAAGCTAACGCAGCACCACCTAAAAAATCAACCACACCAACAACCACAACAACTACAACAAGCAGTAGTTCATACACCACTACCAACCCCTCAGTGGCGTCCGGTCAAAGTGTGACGATAGACTTAAGCACTAAAACGGAGAGCGCCGCCCCTACTACTACATTAACTTTATCTGAAACTACCACACCAGGGACACTTCAAATCAAAGTATCCGTACCGTCTTTATCATCAAAGCAAATGACAGGTGATATTAATGGTGTATTTTTCAACCTACCTGATGGTATTAGCAGTGTGACTGTTCACAGCATAAGCAGTGGCCCAGTAACTAATGTTATGACAGGTAATGTGACCGACCTGGGAGATGGTGTAACCATGCAGGGTGGCAGTGGTTATAATTCGTTTGATGTTGGCGTAAGAATTGGTGTTTCTGGTGGTATTCCTGACGGTGATGATTATCAGGAAACAGTTTTTGAAATTACTGCTCCTGGTTTAACCTTGTCTTCTTTCTCTAAGCAAGATTTTGGTACTCGCTTAAAAAGCGTAGGTGTTGCTCCTAGTCGTAATGGTAGTAGCAAGACAGTGGCAACAGCACCAACTATCACAGCCAGCGCACCAGCACCAGCGCCAGCACCAGCACCAGCGCCAATATCACTAACGCCCTCACCAGCGCCAGCACCAGCATCAGCGCCAGCACCAGCGCCATCACCATCACCCGCAACTGAGCCTGAACCAGTACCAGTTCCAGAACCAATCACAATGGTAGGTATGGGCTTAGGTTTAGGCGCACTGGTCGCACGTCGCCGGCATCAAAACAAAAAGAACTAACTGACACTTAGACTAAAATCCCGCCTTAGCTTTAAGCTGGGGCGGGATACTTCATTTTTGGGATTAACTTTTTATAGCAGAAGTCTGAAGTCTGAAACTATTTAAGGATAATTATATTATTTCTGAGTACAGGGGAATTATATATTTTGTGGTGCGGGCCGGAAAGATAGTAGGGTGCGGAGCGTAAATAAGCGTTTCCCATGTATAGTCAGTGTTCTAGGTGACGCACCTTACCTAGAGCGTTAATGGTTTAAATGCGTAACAGCTTAGCTAATATTAGGTAACTTGGCTCGACCGCAATCAAATTTGTTGGTAAGGAGGACTTTATTCCTCATAAAAGTCCCTCGGAATGAAGGCTCACTAAAAATGTTATAACGGTTATTTTACCATACCTTATACTAATTCTAAAAAATCATGCAACAGTAGCTGTAGGGTGCGTCGCTACCCTTAAATTATCAAAAAAAGCGACTATCTCACAGATCCGCACCGGTGCATACAGTCTTTCAGGAAACAAACCAAAAACTTATAACTGTTCCCAGATTTGGGATAGTTGGTATTATTATATAATCACTGAGACTATTTCCTACGACTCCGACGCTCTAACTCTTTAATTACTCTCAGAACAAACAGCGACATTAAAGCGCCAATTAATGCCAGTTGCCACAACCCGCATCCTGCAGCAGTTCCTAAAGCTGCTGACACCCAAATAGCGGCGGCAGAGGTGAGGCCGTGAACTTCAACTTTGCCTCTTTCCTGGTGATTTTGCCGCAGGATTTCTCCGCCTCCCAAAAACCCAATCCCGGCAGCAATGCCTTGAATTACGCGCGCTACAGCATCTCCTCCGTTTTCATTTTTCCCCATTGCCAGCGGCATTAAAACAAACAGCGCACAACCCATACTTACTAGCATATGAGTTCTCAATCCCGCTGGTTTGTTTCTGAGTTGGCGCTCCCATCCAATAATTCCGCCAACAAACATGGCTAGGCACAACCTTAACAGTATGCCTAGCCAATTATCGGGAGACCACAAGTTAGCGATCGACAATGTTTTACTGCAAATAATTAATCCCAAGATTCCAATATTAGCGGAGCACGATGTCCGATCGCAATCTCACTGCCAAATCTTGTTCCGGGCGAATCACCAGCACGTCAACGCTGCGCCGCCCCAACAATACTCCCGCTAAAGCGCCGATCCCAGCGCCTCCCAATACTTCTTCAGTCGCGATCGCTTTGTCCCCGGTAATGCCTGCGAGTGCTGCTGCTGCTGCTGCACCCAAGGCTGCACCTTGCGCTAGTGAACCTGTGCCAGCACCTTTTTGGACTCTTTCGGTTCTGGTAATAATTCCTGAATTTCCGTCAATCCGATAGCGTTGGCGGCGGCTGATAATTAACTCTCTGGCAACAAATTGAGTACCGATTTGATTGCCTCTCCTGACAGGTTGCAGTACCCCGACTATCTCGCTGCCTCTGGGGATTAATACTCTGCCTTGAGCTGTGCGGATGTCTTGCGCTACTGTTAAAGTTAAAGGTGCAGTTTCTTCGCGGGTGACAACTATTTTGTCTTTTTCATAGCTAACTGGAATTACACTGCCCGACGGAATTCGGATGCTATCAAATTGGGAAATTCGTTGTTGGGCTTCTGCGGGAGTAGCTACCACTAGCGGCACGCTGGTTCCAACTGTAATGCCCAGTGCGAGGATTGCTGCTGTTGCTGAACGCCATTTTTGAGAAGTAATCATATAAATTGTCTCCTTGCTTCGGTTTTTGTTTACTTAGGAACGCACTACTGCTAAATTTGTTTCTGGTTTCGCATTCATCTGATGTTTTGATTATGGCAGGCTGGAATTCTAGAAGTTGGGAAGATAAGGTAGATAATCCAGAATTTTAAAATTTGGAAAAATAGATAAAATCGGCAAGAGTGGGAAGATAAGGAGGATAAAGGAGAGATTTCGGTTCATCGTCTCCCTTAGCCTCTAATTAGTTAAGGTGAAATCTCAGCATGAAGCCTGGGGACACGAGATTAATTGTTGAGAGCGTTTAAGGCTAGCAATCCAGCACCGAAAGCTGGTTCGTATCGGGGCGAAATTACCTTAGCTTTTGGGGCGATCGCACTTATGGCATCTTCAAACCGACCTCGGCAATTTGCCTCTCCGCCCCACACACCTCCTACGATCACAATTTCAAATTCTTCTGTTTGGTTAAATAGCGCTGAAATGGCTATTTTTGTTGAATAGGTTAATTCGGCCACAGCATTGTTGATAATGCTGTCAGCGACGCGATCGCCCTCTGCTGCGGCTCCCTCGACAATCGGCGCTAAAGCTGCAATTTCTTTGACTCCCCAACCGCGCCCGTAAACGACTTCTACCAATTCTTCTAGGTTATTGAGGCCTAAATGCTTTTGAAATTTTTCCGCAAGCACGGTAAAATCTTCGCGTCCGTCATAGAACTTCAAAGCAGCTTGCAAACCCTCAAGGGCGATGTTATATCCGCTGCCTTCATCGCCTAAAATATATCCCCAACCGCCGACTCGTTTAGTTTTCCCGTGACGGTTTTGCCCGAAAACAATCGAACCGGTTCCTGAAATAACGGCGATACCTACTGGATGGCCTGTACCGCCCGCAAGTGCGATCGCGCAGTCGCTGGAAATTACTATATTCCTGGGCAGGAACGATCGGGTTACTGGTAAAGTATTCGTCAACTGCAAGTTCTGCACTACAAATTGCACTATTTCACGATCTTTTGGACGCCCGACGCCTGCTAGTCCCAGACCAATTGCTTCTATGTTGAGATTGCCTACAGCCTCGACCTGAGCGGACAGAACTGCTCGTTCGATCGCCAATTGGATGGATTGTTTTGCTGTCTCAATTCCCAGGGTTTGATAATTTGACGGCCCTGCTTCACCGCGTCCTAAAACAAGGTGGTTGTCATCCATTAAAAGGCAGATTGTTTTAGTGCCGCCGCCGTCGATGCCGAATACGTAACTCATGAATAATTTAGAGAATAATAGAGCAACCCAGATTAACAGATATCTCTCTATTCTACGCTTTGTACAATCAGATTAAACTGAGATGTTGCACCATTGTCAATAAGCCTTTTATGAACAGGCTTTTCGGCCTGTTCCACAAGAAAATCTACTCTTTGTGGAACAGGCCGAAAAGCCTGTTCTTCAGAATGGTGCAAGATGTGAGATTAAATCGAGAGAGCAATGCTAATAATAATTAAACCTAATAATGCTAACCAAACCAGATGGCGCTGACACCAATTTTTGATTGATTGTGGCCAGCCGCCGCTGCTGTAAGGGATCGTCTGTGGCACAAGTGGCTCAGCTCGATCGTGATAAAGCGTGCATTCTTTGGCAAAGGGACGCTGCGGGTAGTTGCAAGTGTCGTCTTCGTGATAAATACAGGTAGTGCACAGAAATTCTTCGGGTTTCGATCGATAAAGAGGGATACCCGGATGACCGAAAGCTTTGAGGGGGATTTTGCAGTGTGGACAGGCGAGCGCTTGGGCGTCTACAGGTTGGTGACAGCGGGGGCAATCAGGCATAGACAGCAGGGTGATGGGGTAATGTGGTGGGTAGGCTCATTAGCGGGTTTTCCGAACGCCGATTAGCGCGATCGGCTCGCCATCAGGCGGCTGGATGCTCCAAAATAGAAAGGTAGGTGTGCGCTGATGTAACTTTAAGTTTACAGATGGTTTCGCAGCGACAGCAGGCGACCTGAGCCGATCGGGTATGAAAGGGCAAACATTAGGAAAAATCTATGGATAACAATAGCAACTTACTCAAACAACTGGTAATGCTGGGCATTGGTACTACCTCCCTGGTGGCCGAGAAATTGCAGGAAGTCAGCGAGCAATGGGTCAAAGATGGCAAAATCAATTCCGAGCAAGCCAAAACCTTTGTGGATGACATGACGGAGCACCTCAAGTCTGAACAGGGCAATTGGGAGACGCAGTTGCAGCGGCAACTACGGAATATGCTGCAAGATATGGGAGTTCCCCGACAGTCGGAAATGGATGAGTTGCGCGGAAGGCTCGATCGTTTGGAACGTCAGATGCGGGATTTAGAAAACCGTAACTGGCGCTGAGTTCGATCCTCTTCTGCAAGCTTCGCTAACGCCCGCGAGAAGTTCGCTGCTATCTTGTGATAAGATTATCACCCGAAGGCAGAAGGCTAAAAAAGGCACTTATGTAGAAGCCATTTATGTAGAATTACAAACATTTTGACTTCATACTTTGGCCTTGAAAATTATCTGGTACCTGCCGTTTTTTGGTGGAAAAGTTCAGATAACATTTGGTAGTTCTTGTTGTACTAGATGTCTTAGATATCTGAGATATCGCGGTTAAAAGTATTAGGAGGATTAATTTTGCGAGGAGTTCTAGTCAGCTTGGGAGTAATGCTGGTTTGCTTTTTGTTTTTGATAGTCGCTCAAATGGGCGGTTCTGGGTCCCAAGCAGTTGCAGCCGAATTGAACAATCTTTTACCCGAGACTGCTATTGAGAAGTTGTCAGCGCAGTCTTTGAATGAAAATAGCTTGCTAGTAGCTGATGCTACTTTACCGGAGGTACCAGCTACTATCGCTGGCAATAACATGACTGATAATACTGAGAAAACTGTTAATACTGAGAAAACTGTCACCACAGATTCAGGTCTGAAATATGTTGAATTGACAGAGGGTAAGGGGGCGACTCCAAAAACCGGGCAGAAGGTTGTGGTGCACTACACTGGAACTTTGGAGGATGGCACGAAGTTTGACAGTTCGCGCGATCGCAATTCTCCTTTTCAGTTCCAAATTGGCGTGGGTCAAGTAATTAAGGGTTGGGATGAAGGTGTCGGTACAATGAAAGTTGGAGAGCGCCGCAAGTTGATTATTCCCCCTGAACTCGGTTACGGCGCTCGCGGTGCGGGCGGGGTGATTCCTCCTAATGCTACGCTGATTTTTGATGTGGAATTGTTGAAAATCGCTGACTAGGTAGCTCAATCTCATTCAACGTAAAACTTTTACGGTGTTTAGAAACCCGGTTTTTTTTTAAGAAACCGGGTTTTTGTGTATGTTCTGGTTGATTTACGATCGCTTCGGAGATGCGAGATTGCGAAAGCAGGTATATTGGGCGTCAAATAATAGTTTGATGATTCCTGTGGGCCCGTTTCTGTGTTTGGTAATAATTACTTCTGCAATTCCGCGATCGGGGGAATCAGGGTTGTAATATTCATCGCGGTAGAGCATAATTACTAAATCCGCGTCTTGCTCGATACTATTATGAGCGTACAATCCTTGTGTAACAAAGTTTTCAACTTTCTCTACCGTTAGATCGTAAACCATTTCTTCGCCGATAAAATCTATTTTTTTGATTTTATCCCAATAGATATCGCTAACAGCAATTTTCAGAATTTCTTCAGATTCTAGAAGAGTAGCTAACTGCGTAGCTCGTTCTCTACTGATATCACATTGATAGGAACTGTCGCCACAATAGCGCACGCCCAAAATTGCTTGAATTTGTTTAGTTGTTAAACCCAAACGTTCTCTGGCCATATTAACTTGGGTTCGCCAAACTTGGTTGGGAATTAAATCTCGGTTGGTATTAGCCCCTCTAGATTTTTCTAGATATATTTTGACGGCGACTAAACTTTCTTGTTTATAATTGCCAACCGCACCAATCCGATATACAAATTTTTCTAGCTCTTGCTTGCCACCTACCCATACTTGATATTGAGTTCGCCCTTTATTTCCTTGATCAATGGATTTTAAAGAGGCATTAATATTCAATTTTAATAATAACGCTCGAACTCCCCGCGCTAGTTTTTCGCTACTAGATCCATAGTAAACACTGGGATAGTGGGAATTGTCTTTACTCGTGCGGATACAACCATCAGTTGCCCATAGGTGTCGAAGGAAAAGAGCGATCGATTCTTGCGGTTGGGTAAATACTAAACTGGGAATAAATTTTTCATGGGAACGTAAACCAAATATTTCTAATTGTTCGAGCCATTTAGTAATCGGATTTTTAATATTGGGAGCGAGACGATAACTAGCGGAGAGATAAACTTGATACCAATCGCGTTCGCGTTTAATGCGGGGATTAATTTTATCACCAAATACTTCTCTAGCCAAATGTGCAACTAATTCAGCTAAATCTAATTCTCGCGTCGTGTACTGAATGGTATGTCGGGGTAAAGTACAACCATCACCAATTAAGTGTCCTAGTAAAGCTAATTCAGCATTACCCATCGTCTGCACTTCAGTACAAGGGATTGAGCGAGGTGTAGCAATTCGATCGCCTATTTTTAATTCATCTAACCGCTTCCAACCATCTGATGTAAAGAACTTATGATTGCCTGTTGCTGTAATCGAATTTCCCAAGCAAGTCGTCATCTCCCAGACGGGCTTGACTCCAGTACAAAAAGCATTAGTCACCATCGCTTTTTCCTGTTTCAGGGTATCTGAATTTAACCCCCAAACAGCAAAGCCAGATTTGCCGACTAAATCACGAATCGGGACTTCTAATCCACTATCCGCCAGGGTAACTAAACTATCGCCACCGAGACAGCCGCTTTCGCGTAAATCAGACATCATCGGCCGCTTGTTTGTCCTTGCTTCCACACCCCGACTCAACTGAGATAAGGCAATAATCGGCACGTTGAGTTCGCGGGCTAAACCTTTAAGACTTCTGGTAATTCGAGATAGTTCTTGCACGCGGTTGTCGCTGCTGCCTTCCATTAATTGCAGGTAATCTAGCAAGACTAATCCTAGGGTTCCGCCTTGTTCTGCTTGGAGGCGGCGGACTTTCGATCGTATTTCTGTGACGGTAATATTGGGAGTATCGTCAATAAATAGTGGTAGTTCTGATAAATTGCCAATGGCTGTACTGATTGGTTCCCATTCGTTTTGACTGATTCTACCCGATCGCAACCGATTACTTTCTATTTTGGCTTCGCTGGACAGGATGCGCTGTACTAGCTGTTCTTTCGACATTTCTAAGCTGAAAACGGCAACCGGCAATTTCTGCTGTCCGGCGGCGATGTGGTGGGCGATGTTGGTACAGAAAGCAGTATTGTGAACGCAGATATCGTTAGCCACAAAATTGTGCGTCTCCGGGATAGTTAAGTCGTAGACTTGCTTGTCTCCCATCGGTTCTATAGAAACTATTTCATCCCAGTAAACCTCGCTATCTGCCAGTTGTTTCAGCCATAAATTATCTAAAGCCGTTGCTAAAACTAAAAATCTTTCCCTGGACAGCGCACGTTTACCAACGTGGATATTTGAGTGACCTTTGATACCTGCTCGTTTTGCTAAGGCTGCCCAAGATTCGTTGCCTTTTGCTAATGCTAGATATTCCCAAGCTTCCACTGGAATCAAATCGCGGTTAGTTTGGTATTCTTTATTTTCTAATGCTTCTTTTACTTTGAATAATGCTACCTCTTTGCCAAAAATGCCTATTTCTGATATGAATGTTTTGATTGATTTTGCGTCAGTAATATCGATTTGCCAAGCTGGTCTGCGAGTATTTTTGTATTTGACAGAACGCTTTTTGAGGGCGGCAATGATGCCAAATCTCAGCAGTAGATGCTGTACGTGTCTGGCTAGTCCTTCGCTGACAGAACAGTAGCCTAGTTGAGATTGACCGCTGGTAAGTAGGGTGGCCCACCCATCAGTGGAAAAGAGACGGTTGAGGAAAAGGGCAATTTGCGATCGCTCCAATTTAAAAACTATTTCTGGTACAGTTTTCTCATGAGCATTTTTTCCCATCAGACCTAACTTTTCTAACCAATTTCTCAGGGGATTTTTATGACTTGTATTAATAACATCCATTCCCTCATCGGCTAGGTGTTCTGGATCTACTCTTAAAACTCTGCAAATGCCACTAAATAATTCTTGATTGGGAAATGCTCTTCCTTCCACCCAAGACCGGACTAATCGCGGTGGAACTTCCAATTCTAGCGCTAATTTTTTAGAGTCAAACTTTCGTTTTAAAAGGATTATTTCTAAATTATAACCAAAGTTTTTTATACTATCTGTGTAACTTTCTCGATCGCCCATGACATAATATTCTGGTGCGCGTCTCCCTTTATCGTTGAATCGCAGCTTAAGACCTCCGAAGCTAGTAGCAGCTTCAGCAAAATCTTGTAGTATAGCAGTATTTCCATTGGTGAACTTAGGCGCGCTGCGTGTCAAACACCCATCGCCAATTAGATAAGCCAATAATTTAACTTCACAGTTTCGGATGGTTTCTTTACCAAAAACATTCATCCTGCGGGGAACAGCAATCTTATCGCCTACTTGTATTTCCCTCAACTGCCGCCAGCCCTTAATTGTTAAAAATGGGTGTGTAATTGTAGTTTCTATAAAGCGTCCCAGTCTTGTTGTTACCCGAAATACAGGCTTAATTCCATCATCTATAAAAGCTGATGGTCTAGTTAGGTGAAATTGCCAATCTTCTCCTAATGTTAGTAATTCAGCTTGACGTTTTTGATAGATTTGTTCTATACTAGAAACACTTCCATCACTTTCTACTATTACGGTAGAGGCTGCTTGGCACTTTCCCATCGCCGGCCTAGCTGCAACGATGATTAAATCCGATCGCTGAAAGCCTCCTGTCATAGCATCTAAGTCGTAAAAACCGCACGGAATACCGGGAAGTGTGAGGCCTTCATTGCGATTTTCTAGGTCTTGAAATGTTTGGTTTAGTGTTTCGCCGATCGATACTAAATCTTGTTGCGGGCGTTCTTGAGTTATGCTAAAAATTTCTTGTTCGGCGCGGTCTAAGACTGTTTCTAGCGGTACGGCTGTCTCGTAACCTAATTGTACTATGTTGTTGCCAGCTTCGATTAATTTGCGGCGCTGATATTTGTCTTCTACTAAAACTGCATATTGGTCGATGTTGACTGCGGAAACTGTGCGATCGACTAATTGTGCTAATTTAGTTAGTCCTCCTACTTGCTCTAACTGGTTGCGGTCGGTTAGCGAAGTTGTTACCGTCATTAAATCGGTAGGTTGACCCTGTAAAAATAGCCCTAATGCCGATCGATAAATGACTTGATGAGCGGTGATGGCAAAAAACTCCGGTCGCAGCAGTTCGGCAATTCGGGAAATAGCTTCGGGGTCAATTAAAATCCCGCCCAAAATTGCTTCTTCTGCCTCTATATTTGTCGGCATCAAATCGCTCATTAGTCAATAGTCCTCAGTCAGTCGATTTTAGATTTTAGATTTTAGATTTTAGATTTACTCTACAGATGAATCTGGGAGCTTGAACAAGATCCTAAAATTTTAGGTTCGACTCTCATGAGCGTCGGGGCTTGTGTCCGTTTTTCCGGCGGGGTCATTAGTTATTATCAGTGTAAGGTTTTGTAGGAGTGCGATCTGTTACGAGCTCGCGTTTATACCCGACTCACGCTCTCTCGATCTCGCACTCCTGAAAAAATGCTTCTTACTCTCAGCAGAGATGCTCCCGTTCTCAATCTGCAAGTTAGCGTTATTGAGTCATTACTTAGCAGTGCTTAGTTGTTAGCTAATGACTAACAACTAACAACTAATGACTGATGGCTGATGACTCTTAATTACATCGGAACAACTTGAATATCAACTTCGGCAGTAACTTCGGCGTGTAGTTTGATTTCAGCTTTGTATGTACCAGTTTGGCGAATTTCGGGTAGGGTGATGCCGCGCCGATCGACTTCTTGACTGGTAGAGTTGAAAATCAGTTCTGCTACTTCTTGGTTGGTAACAGTACCAAAAATCGCGTCTGCTTCGCCAACTTGCTTGGAGATGATGAAAGGCCCAGCCGATTGGAGGGCGGTTTTGCGGACTTCAGCTTGCTGCTTGAGCTCTAGCTGGCGCAGTCTTTCTTCTTCACGGCGGCGCTCTGCTTGCTTGAGAATGCCCGGAGTGGCTTTAAATCCCATTCCTTGGGGTACTAGATAGTTGCGGGCGTAGCCTGGGGCTACTTCTACTACGTCGCCAGCTTTGCCGAGTTTGCTGACATCTTTATTTAAAACTAATTGGACGCGCTTGGCCATGATCGTGGGTTGTGGGGTTTTAACTGCAACTTTTTATAATAGCGAAGTTTGAGGGGCGATCGCAAGGGAGACGGTTGACGGTTGACGGTTGACTGCTGACGGTTGACTGCTGACGGTTGACAGGCATACTATTAACTGGCAAATTCAGTTGGAAATTCGCCAAACGGGGAGGTGCTGGTCTTGAAGCTTATCTACCAAAGCGTCGCGAGCGATCGCTCGGCGACGATCGATCGCGCTACAGTAGCAACTAACTGGGTCGGATCGATCGGCTTGGCTAAGTGTTTGTCAAATCCGGCTTGCAAAACTTGACGCTCGTTCGCTTCTCCAGCATAGGCCGTTAAGGCGATCGCCAACAACTGCCGATACTCAGGCGCAAGCTGAGTGCGGATGCGCTCGATCAACATATAGCCGTCCATATCGGGCATTCCAATGTCGCTGACGAGCAAATCCGGTGCAGTTAGTTCGATCGACTGTAGCGCCTCAGCAGCAGATGACAGGGAAATCACCTCTGCACCCGCTTCCTCAAGCACGAAAGCGACAAAATCTCGCGAGTCGAGTTCATCATCTACCACCAAAATTCTCAATCCAGCTAGCGGCAAGGATGAGAGATCGGGACTAGCAGCCCCATGACGTTCTTCCTCCTCCTGCCTTCTAGAATCATCATTTAATAGCGGTAATCTCACCGTAAACGTCGCTCCTTGACCAACTCCTGCGCTTTCTGCAAACACCGTTCCGCCGTGAAGTTCGATCAGTTGGCGGACGATCGCCAATCCCAGTCCCAAGCCGCCAAATTTGCGAGTTGTCGCGCCATCTTCTTGTCGGAAATGGTCAAAAACATAAGGCAAGAAATCGGGAAGAATACCTTTACCCGTGTCCGTGACTTGAATTTGAGCTTGGCGTGCGATTTGCCCTAATCGAACTTCTACTCGACCGCCTTCGGGCGTAAATTTCACCGCATTTGATAACAAATTCCACACAATTTGTTGCAAGCGACTTGTATCGCCGAGAACTTGCCCGACATCAGAATTTAAGATTGTTTGGATTTGAATTTTTTTAG
Source organism: Microcoleus sp. D3_18a_C4 (assembly GCF_036702415.1). Taxonomy (NCBI): domain Bacteria; kingdom Bacillati; phylum Cyanobacteriota; class Cyanophyceae; order Oscillatoriales; family Microcoleaceae; genus Microcoleus; species Microcoleus sp. D3_18a_C4. Next base: position 49,957 of record NZ_JAUBTI010000018.1, read on the forward strand.
CTTCGGCTGCTAATTGCACGGTTTCCACAGCAGATGGAATAATGGTTGCCAGATTCACCGGAACCACATTCAATCTGAGTTTTCCTTGCAGAATCCGAGACACATCAAGCAAGTCTTCGATTAATTGAGATTGTAGTCTGGCGTTGCGCTCAATAGTCTCAAAGGCTTTGGCACTTTGACTCGCGTTTAGCTTGCCACCGACGAGCAGTTGCGACCAGCCTAAAATCGGATTCAGGGGCGATCGCAACTCGTGAGAAAGCACCGCCAGAAACTCGTCTTTAATGCGGTTAGCTCGCTCGGCTTCCGCGCGGGCAGTTTGTTCTAATTGGAGAACCATATCGCGCTCGGTTTCCACTTGTTTGCGCTCTGTAATGTCGATAACAGAGCCGATATAACCCTCAAATTGTCCCCTTTCGGAAAATCTGGGAGCAGCCGCATCAATCACCCAAGAATATCGGCCATCCTGGCGCCGGAGGCGATATTCCACGCGGAAAGATTCCTGGCGATCGTTGGCGGTCAAGAACACATTTTTGGCCTGTTCTAGGTCTTCTGGATGCGCCGCGTTTACCCAACCCAATCCCAAACCTGTTTCCTCAGTTTGACCTGTGAAGTCATACCAGCTTTCGCTCAAGAAAGTGCAATAGCCTGTGGAGTCTGTTACCCATACCATAAATGGAGCGTTGTTAGCCATATTGCGGAATCGTTCTTCGCTTTCTTGCAGCGCTGATAAAGCTTGTTTGCGTTCTGTGATATCGCGACAGACAATCACTCCGCCTTTGATTTCGCTGCTAGCATCAACTACCGGATAACCGCTCATACTGATCCAGCGACCTTTGGCATCTTCGCGGCGGACAAATACCTCTACATCATTGACATATTCACCTTTGATTGCTCTGGCTAGAGGTAGTTCAGCGTCGGGGAAAAGGGTTTTTTTGTCTGCCAAAAATAGTCCGTAGGTGCTCGACCATTCCTGATGGGATTTTTCATTCGATAGCTGACCGAATATCCCCACGGCGGCTCGGTTAAACAGCACAAGCTCCCCTTGTTGGTTTGCTAAAATTAAACCATCACCAATGCTGTCAATGATGACTTGCAGTAACTTAGTTTGTTCTTGCATGGCGACTTCGGCTCGTTTGCGATTGGTGATTTCGCTGGAGATGCCAATCAAGCCGATGACTTCTCCCGCCTGATTGCGGTATGGAGCTTTCATTACCAGAAATGTCCGAATGCCATCGTGAGATTCTTCGAGGACTTCTGTTTGGCCGGATTCCATAATACGCCGATCGTTTTCCGTGACTGTGACTGCAAGTTCTGTTACTGGGTATAAATCGATATCGCGACCACCAATTACTTCAGAAGCAGATTTGCCCATTATTTCCAGCGTGGCTGGATTGGCATAAATAATCTGTCCTTCTCGATTTTTGACAAAAATTGGCGTGGGTGCTGACTCGTTAATCACGTTCAAAATCGCATTCTTTTGCCGCAGTTCTTCTTCCGTGCGTTTGCGATCGCTAATATCCATAAAGGCCGCCACACAGCCGCGAACTGCGCCATGTTCGTCAAACAACGGCACCGCATTCACCAACCAATCAAAGGCCACCCCGTCCGATCGCACCATTTGAATTTCCACATCTCGCACTTCGACGCCGGAAGCCACGGCCAGTTGCATTGGGAGTTGTTCTCCCGGAATTTCTTCTCCGTTGCGGAATCGTCTAAACGGAAGGGCCCAGGCTTGCTCTCCGGTTCCAGAAACATTGGTATCGGCCGGCACTATCAACATCGACTGGGCAAATCGGTTAGCGCGAATTACTTTACACTGTGGGTCGTCTGCGATCGTAATGCCAACGGGTACAGCATCAAGTATCGATTCCAGTTCATTAATTCGTCGCTCTAGTTCTTGGTTGAGCCGTTCAATTTCTTTTTTAGTAGCTTTGCGATCGGTAATTTCATGCACCGTCACATTCACTCCCAAGACGCGATCGTCCTCGGCTTTCAGCGGATAGAGACTCAACAGCCAATCGCGATCGACTCCCGGCTGTGCTGAGTTCGTCCTGCGAAGTTCGAGCTGTTGAAGTGGAACTTTAGTTTCAATAACTTGTCGGTAAAGCGGCTCTAACTCATCTGCTTGTTCTGGCAAGATTTCGCGCAATGTTTTGCCGATGTGGGCGGCGGCTGGAACTCCGTTAATTTCTGCTAGCCGATCGTTGATGCGGACAAACCGCAACTCGGTATCGAGGAAGCAAAGTCCGATCGGCGCACTAGCATAAATCGCCTCGATTTCTGCTAGTTGTTGCTGCACAGTTGGCGCTTGTTTAATAACAATAGCCCGCTCCGCTTTCTCCTCGGTCACATCTTGAAAATAAACGGCAAGTCCCGATGGGATGGGATAGGCTCGTACCGCATACCAAGCATTGAGCGGGGGATAAAAAGATTCAAAACTAACCGTAATTTGTTCCCGAACAGGCAAGATGCCTGTTCCACAAGAAGAAAATTCATCTTTTGTGGAACGGGCATCTTGCCCGTTCTTGAGAATGGTGCAAGATGCGAGCTCAAACAAACTGCCCACTGATTCGGGAAACTCTTCCCAAATGTTGTTGCCAATCAAATCTTGCGAGGGTCGATTTAGCCACCGCGCTGCTTGCGAATTGAGGTAGGTAAATCGCCAATCTCGATCCAAAGTAAAAAACCCGTCCGAAATACTTTCGAGGGTGTCTGACAGTTGGGGCGCGGGCGCGTTACAGACTGGTTCAGGCTTTTGTTGAGCGATAGGAGTGAAGGTGGTTACTACCGCATAGGGAGTCGATCGATCTCCCTGAAATAAAGGTTGAGAATTGAGCGTCAACCAAACCAATTCTCCCTGTGGCCGCTCAAAGCCCATGATGACATTTGAGCATGGTTGCCCGGTTTGCAACGCCACCATCGCCGGATGCGTCTGGCTGGGAAAATCCGAGCCATCTTCACGCAGAGTCTGCCACCGACTGTTGATTGAAGTGCATAAGAGCATCTGTTGTGCTGTCATCCCCAACAGCTCCTGGGCGTGAGAATTGCAGCCCTGAATGCTACCATCTGCCAATTGCAGAACCATCCCTACATCAGTTGACAAAGGCGCGGCTGGGTAGAACGCTTTGTTAGAATCCGTTGAAACAGATGGGTCGATTTTTGCTTGGGGTTCAGTATTGCGTGGGTTTTGCATCGGTTTCTAACAACGCTCATTTTACTTTGGGCAAAGCCAATCGCGGTCAATAATAGGGAAATAACCAGAGGCACTTTTGATTTGAGCGGGGTGACAATTCAAACCTCCGATGGATGTCGATCGTTGTGCGGTAATATCAATATCTAGACAATTTATTTTATCGTAGAGTCTCACGTCTGAACCATTTGCGGGCTTGATCGCAGGCGACAGGCAATTTTCTGGCTGTTTCAAATCCGAGCAAGTATAGAAAAACCGCGATATTGAAGATATAGCGGTTCTCAGGAAAGTAATATCAAATCCGGTTGCATCGGAATTATCCATCTCTGTATTCTCTCCCTCTGCGTTCTCTGCGCCCTCTGCGGTTAAATCATTCCGATGCAACGGGAAACGATATAAGGCACTCTTCCAATGCCCTGCGCGGGTCAATGCCCAATGCCCAAGAACACCCCATGTGACTGAGAAAGGCTATATGTCAACTCAAGTGATGCACCTTCTTATCAATACCGAAACCGTGGGAAAGCCCCCCCAATGAATTATGGCTCGATATTGTGATATTTATTGTTTGCAGTGTTGAAATACTCACCGTCCTGAAGGAGCGGTGATTCTTGACGCTTCATCGGGTTCTGCTAACCGTTGCTAGTCTGACAATCCCTCTGCGCCCATTTTGAGTCGTGGCGATTCCCCATCCCGACTATGTATCGTTTTGTTTAAAAACATTAACAATACTTTGTTTTGCTTCCAGGTTGGATTTTAACCATTGCCCTTGGGTCTTTCCCTATTACTGGATCAGTCCCGGTTTCAACTCAAAATAAGTATATATCGCTGCAATCTTAGGTGGGGATTTCAACCAATTAAACTATAGCATAAAGCCGTCCTAAAATGACGGGGCTTGTATCCCATTTTTTTAGTCAAAATTGGTCTTTCATGCCGCGCAATCGAGCGAAGGTTTGCACTGGATCGGAGGTGTTGGCGGCTGATTGGAGGTTGGGAAAATCCCAGCGCAAAAATGGGTTTGTGCTTTTTTCGAGGCCGATCGATGATGGTATTGTAGGTTGCGATCGACTGCGCGCTTCCTTGACTTCGGCGAAGCGCTGCTGTAAATCGGGATTGTCGCCATCCACACTCAAGGCAAATTGCAAGTTTTTCAGCGTGTATTCGTGGGCGCACCAGACTCTCGTACTATCGGGCAAGTTTCGCAGTTGCCCCAGAGAGGCTAACATTTGGGCGGGAGTGCCTTCAAATAGTCTGCCGCAGCCTCCAGCAAATAAAGTGTCGCCGCAGAACAATTCGCCGGTTTCCCCTGGGTTGCTGGGGGGGAAATAGTAGGCGATGTGAGCTTTTGTGTGGCCGGGTACGAAGAAGATTTCGGCGCTTCTGTTGGCGAAAGAAACGCGATCGCCCGCTTGTAAAAACACTTGCTGTCCGGGTATTCTGCCTCGGTCTTCTGCGCCGCCGTAAACTTTAATTTGGGGAAAGCGATCGATCAGTTGCTGGTTGCCGCCTACGTGGTCGCTGTGGTGGTGCGTATTGAAAATTGCTGTTAATTCGGCTCCGAGCGAGATCAGTTGCTGCAAGACCGGCTCTGAAGCGGCTGGATCGACGACTGCTGCTGTGTGGCGATCGGGGTCGTGCAGCAAGAAAATGTAATTGTCGGACAGTACCGGAAGCCGATAAACCTGCATAGAAAAGTGCCTCTCTAGGAAAAATATTATATAATTAAGTTACTCGGAACGCTATCCGAAGGCTGGTTGCAGATTTATTAAGTCCGCATATCTATCTTGGGAAGTAAAACTCTGATAAAACTCTGATGCGTTATTTCTGCTGTTGAGCAAATTGATTTGCGGTCGGGTACGCACCATTTTTGAGTCAAGAACTGCAATCGGCTTTAACTATTTTGGCATAAAAGCGATCGAATAAATGCGAACATCTCACAACAAATCGAACTTAACAATTTCTCAAAAAGTCGATCGGATTGTAGCGTCTGGCAAGATCAGTCGCAGGGAACACTTAGTTTTGACTTCGGCTATCCTGTCAGATGATAAAATTTCCGAAGAGGATCGACATCAAATCAATCGGATATTTGATTATATCCAAATTGGTCGCCTCAAGTTTATCGAGTGAACTTGTAAACTCCCCGGATAAGTAGGGACACTCCAAAAGCCCATTAGTGACAACTTAAGTTCAAACCCAGTCACAGATTGCTGTTTGACCATTAAACTTAGCTCCCCCCTAACCCCCCTTAAGAAGGGGAGTAGGGGGGTGGGACAAGAGCCTTCTCTTTCGTCCCCCAACAATCAGGGGATTTAGGGGGATCTAGACTTAGGTAAAAGGGCGATTTATCAAGGTTTTTAGTATTAAGTTGACACCAATGGGCTTTTGGAGTGTCCCTACCGGACTTCTTGCAGCTACAGTAAACAGGCAGAATAAAATGAGTGCAGACAAACAAACTATTTTGGTGACGGGCGGAGCTGGATATATTGGCTCTCACGCGGTATTAGCGCTGAAAAACGCCGGTTACGGTGTGGTGATTTTGGATAATTTAGTTTACGGTCACAGAGATTTAGTAGATCGGGCTTTGCAGGTGGAGTTAGTAGTTGGCGACACGAACGATCGCACTCTTCTAGACAACTTGTTTGCTACGCACAAGATTGATGCTGTAATGCACTTTTCTGCTTACGCTTACGTGGGCGAATCTGTTACCGACCCCGCTAAATATTATCGCAACAATGTCATCGGCACTATTACGCTTTTGGAAGCAATGATCGCTGCTGGGGTGAAGAAATTTGTGTTTTCTTCTACTTGCGCGACTTACGGTGTACCGCAGAAAATTCCGCTCACAGAAGACCACCCGCAAAACCCGATCAATCCCTACGGTGCTACTAAGTTAATGGTAGAACGGATTTTGTCGGATTTTGACGCTGCGTATGATTTCAAGTCTGTTTGTTTCCGCTATTTTAACGCGGCTGGGGCTGACCCGAACGGGTTGTTAGGAGAGGATCACAATCCAGAAACTCACCTGATCCCGCTGGTGTTGTTCGCGGCTTTGGGGAAACGAGATTCGATCGCGATTTTTGGCACGGATTACGATACTCCTGACGGTACTTGCATTCGGGATTACATTCACGTTAACGATTTGGCATCTGCTCACATTTTGGGATTAGAATATTTGTTAAATGGTGGCAAATCTGATTTCTTTAATTTGGGCAATGGCGGCGGGTTTTCGGTGAAAGAGGTGATAGAAACGGCTCGTCAAGTGACGGGCAAAGAGATTAAGGCTGTTGAGTGCGATCGGCGTCCGGGCGACCCTCCTGCTTTAGTTGGTAGCAGCAAAAAGGCGATCGAAACCTTGGGTTGGTCTCCTGAATATCCCGACATTAAGAATATTATCTCCCATGCTTGGCAGTGGCACCAAAAACGCCACAACTCTTAGTCTTTAAGGTGCGCTGGGCGCACCTTACCATTACAGCCAAGTTTGAGGAAATGATTGTGGGGAGTAGGGTTGGGCGTCCCGCCCGCCCCAAAAATACAATATGCTAATAATATCTGCTAAATCGGGACAGCTAGGCAACCGACTGCTGCTTTTTGCTAATTTCATTGCTTGGGCGATCGAGCATAATTTGACTGTTCTCAATCCTGCTTTTGACGAATATGCAGAATTCTTTGTGGGAACCGCTGGGGATTTTTTGTGTTGTTATCCTCCTCCATATTTTACCGCACCAGGCAACAAGTTGGTCAGAAGTAAATATTATAATTTTATTAAGTATTTAAGCCAGAAAAAAATCTTCAAAACGCAAGAAATAACCCGAAAACAACCTTTTAGTTGGCTCAAATATCAGGACATCGAACCAATCAAGCAGGGTTCAATTGTTTTTTTTCAAGGCTGGCTATTTCGAGATGGCTGGTTTGTAGGAGATATCCCCTATTTACACAAGTACGCCGACCCGATTAGAGCATACTTTGCGCCATTAGAGCGATATAGAATCAATGTAGAGCGTGTGATATTGAATTTAAAAAATAACTCTGATATCGTCGTCGGAATTCACATCCGTCAAGGGGATTATGCTCAGCATCAAAAGGGGAGATACTTTTACACAACTGAGCAATATTTAGAAGTCATGAATTCTGTGGTAAGGCTATTTGACGGCAAAACTATCAAGTTTTTGATTTGTTCTAATATTCCGCCAAATCCGAGTTTGTTTGATGATTTTAACTGTGGATTTGGCAGCGGTAATTTAATTGAAGATATGTATGCTTTGGCTGAGTGCGACTATGTTGTCGGGCCGCCTAGCAGTTATACTATGTGGGCTTCTTTTTATGGCGATAAACCTCTTTACATGATCCGCGATGTCAATAAAACAATTAACCTGAAAGATTTTGTACATTTTTATGAATGGCAAGGGCTTTTTCACGAACGAGATGACTGGAGTGAGAGCTTTTGGGAGTGGACACACTGAGGGAAATAAGTAAATCAATAAGTAAATTAATGAATTCAAATAAATTAGCAGTCAAGGGATTTATCACTATTTTAACCGGTCTTTACTCTTTCCAGGATTGCGTTCATTTTCTGGCGTCTGTTAGGAAGTTTCACCGCGAACCAATTATTATTTTAATAGATAGAGTACCTCTAATTTTATATCCTTTACTTCAGGTGTTCGGAAATGTCATATTGAAACCTGCACCCTCTAATGAAAATCCTGTTTTGGCGTCGCGGCTAGCTAAGCTGGCTTTGTACGGGGAATCTCTGTTTGAGAAAACTATTTATCTGGATTGTGATATTTGTTTGCTGTCGCCAATAGATGAGGTTTTTGATTTTCTTGATGGGGTGGATTTGTTGGTGACGGAAGATGTGCAGCCTGCGATTGCTAAAGCGGCAAATTTATTAAGAGTGAAGCAGGATATTCTGTCAACTTTGCAGTCTGTCGGGTTGCCGCTAAATGAAAATAGTATTCAATACAATGGCGGATTTATCGCTTTTACGAAAAGCAGTAAAACTCAGGAATTGTTCACAAATTTTAAGAAATATTTCGAGATGGTAGTGGCGCATCAAAATGTGCTACTGTTAAAAGACCAGGGCGCTTTTGCGGCTGCTGTTGAATCTGTGAAACCGAAAATGACAACTTTGTCCCCGGTTTACAACTATTTGGATAAGTGGAAAGATGTTTATACGATCGACAAACCGATTAAAGTAATGCACTGCACTTATCCTTACCGCCCTCAGTACGCGAAGAACGTGACGCGATCGCTCTTTACTAGAATAGTCGATCGCACGGCTAAAATATTTTTACCAAATCAACTTAACAATCCCTGGCGTTTAAAATAATTAAAGTTTGTTGGCCAACTGCATCAAAAGCAACAAAAATCAGCGCAAAATAAAAAAAATTAGCATCAACATATCCGAAAATTTACTTAGAAGAATTATTGCTGGCTTGAATAACAGTCTTGGGTTCATTACTGTGTTTTTTGTACCAAAAGACGCGTTGCTGCCCTTTTCCCTGGTTAAAAACCCCGTTGCTTTGGTCAAGAGTGCCTGAGTCCCCATAGCCTTGACAAAAGCTCGGTTAAGCAGGAAAATTAAATAAATGTTTTAAACAAAATACTCAGTGAAAGTTTCATTAGTAGTGAGCGATTTGTCAGGAGGAGGTGCAATTCGTGCTTTTTTATTAGCTCAAGTCTTGATAGAGCTTAAATGTGATGTAGAAGTTGTTGGATTTCAGTTTGGCACGGAATTGTATGCTACTCCTCCCAGAGACATCCCGGTATGTGCGATACCGGGTAAAAATTATCCGGGGTTTTTGATGGATGCTCAAAAACTTTGGAAAAAAATAGATGGGGATATTATTTATGCAGTCAAACCTAAACCTACAAGCTTGGGTTTATCGCTGCTCAAAAAACTGGCGAGTCGCCACTCTATAATTTTAGATATAGACGACTGGGAACTGAGCTGGTACGGGGGAGATGAATGGCAATACCGTCCCTCTTTCAAACAACTTTATCGAGATATTTTTAAACACAACGGTCAATTGAGAGAACCAGATCATCCCCTCTATCTCAAGTGGATGGAAAGTCTCATTCACCGTGCGGATGCAGTCACCGTTGATACTGAGTTTTTAAAACAGCGTTTTGGTGGTGTATATTTGCCTAATGGTAAGGATACTGCAATGTTCGATCCTGCTAAATACAATCCTGAATTGAGCAGACAGCGTTACGGCTTGTCCGGGTATAGAATCTTAATGTTTCCCGGTGCGCCGCGACCTCACAAAGGTGTTGAGGATGTTTTGATGGCCCTCGAACAGTTAAATGAACCCGATTTAAAATTAGCGATCGTCGGCGGGAGTCCTTATGATGATTATGATGATAAACTTGTGAAACAATGGGGGCGTTGGATTATTAAACTGCCAAGGTTTCCAGTGGAGACGATGCCGTCGGTTGTAGCGGCGGCTCATGTTGTCGTTGTTCCTCAGCGAGAAACTCTCACAGCCGTGGCTCAGTTTCCGCTCAAGCTGACAGATGGCATGGCAATGGCTAAGCCTGTTTTGTCTACGCGAGTGGGGGATATTCCAGCAATTTTAGGAGGAACGGGTTATTTAGTCGATCCGAGTTCTCCCGCTCAAATTTCCCAAAAAATTCAATGGATATTTCAAAATTTGACAGCGGCTAATTTACAAGGAATGAAAGCTCGGGAAAGATGTGTAAAAAAATATAGTATTCAAGCAATGAAACCGATACTTTCAGATATAATTGCAGGTATGTAAAGGTTATTTTAAAACTACTCAAGGGAGGAAGAAAAACTGGCTGTTATTAAAGAATTTTTTGAGATGCCGTACTGTTTAGCTGGGAATGCTTCATGTCTGCCAATAAGCTACTCCTAAAATTTGCCAGACGATATCCCGGCAGGATTCTCTTAACCGTGATGCTGGGCTTTTCTGGCGCTTTATTCAACGGTATCAGCACTACTCTGATTGTACCAGTTCTTTTAAGTTTTTTAGATCACGCTATCGAGCTGCGCGGCGCTCCACCTCTAATTAAAACTTTGATGTATCCCTTTGAGGGAATGCCCGAAAATCAGCGTTTAATGTTGATGACGGGGGCGGTTGTGCTGGCAATTTTTTTAAAAAATGTTGCGAGTTATATCAATACTTTAGTAGCTACTTCTCTGACGCGCTCTCTGACTTTTGATTTGCGAGAAGCAGGTTTGCGGTTGTTGTTAGAAGTTGATTTAGATTTTTACTCAAAAACTAAAGTCGGGGATTTAATTAATAGATTGGGCGGAGAGATTGGTCGGACTGCTAGTGCAGTTGGTACGGCCATCGGAATGTTTACTACGTCAATCACGGTTTTGGTTTTTGTGGGTCTGCTACTTTCTATCTCGTGGAAACTGACGGTGACAGCTACAGTTTTGCTGGCGTTAGTTGCTTGGGCTAATCAATATATTATTAACCGTTCCAAGCATTTTGGCCACCTGCTTTCTGAAATGTCGAAAGATTATTCGGTTAGGGTGCTGGAAACCATTACGGGGATTCGGCTGGTCAAGTCAACGGGGAACGAGGAAAGGGAGTATCAGCGGATAAAGCATTTAATTCAAAGGCGAGAACAAGCGGATTTTCAGGCTCAGGTAAATTATGCGGCGATCGCCCCAATTAACGAAGTTGTTAATTTGATAGTTATAATTTTGATTGTATTTATAGGTCGCACAATATTTGCGAAGGAGATAGAGTCTATTGCTACAATTTTATTAACCTATTTATTGGTACTTTTTAGGTTAATTCCTTTAATTTCTCAGTTGAATAGCGGGCGCAGTCAATTTGCAAATACGTCGGCTAGTGTAGAGGTGGTTAATGATTTTTTGAGCTGCGAGGACAAGCCATTTATGCTGAACGGTTCTGTGCCTTACACTCATTTGCGATCGGGAATTCATTTTAATAAAATATCTTTTAGTTATCCTAACCACAAAAATTTAGTTTTGCAAGGAATTGATTTATTTCTACCTCACGGCACTACGTTGGCTTTGGTAGGAACTTCGGGTTCTGGCAAGTCAACTTTGGCAGATTTACTGCCGAGATTTTACGATCCTACTGAAGGTCATATCTCGATCGATGGCAGGGATTTGCGCGAATTTGAGCTGAAAAGTCTCAGACAAGCGATGGGTATTGTTAGCCAAGATACGTTTTTGTTTAATGCTTCAGTGCGCGAAAATATTGCTTACGCTAGACCCCAAGCGACTGAGGAAGAAATTGTGGAAGCGGCGAAGGGAGCGAATGCTTACGAGTTTATCCAACTGTTGCCGGAGGGGTTGGATACTCAAATTGGCGATCGGGGCGTGATTTTATCGGGAGGGCAGCGTCAGAGAATTTCAATTGCTAGAGCCCTGCTGCAAAACCCGGAAATCTTAATTTTAGATGAGGCAACGAGTTCGCTGGATACGGTTTCGGAAAGGTACGTGCAAGCGGCGATCGAGAAATTGAGCTGCGATCGCACAACGTTGGTAATCGCCCACCGCCTCTCCACAGTCCAAAAAGCCAACAAAATCGCCGTGATCGATCGCGGGCAAGTAGTAGAAATGGGTTCCCACGAAGAATTGCTAGCCAAAGGAGGATACTACACTCGCTTGTATTCAGTGCAATTTGCCGAAGAAACCGCTCGCGATGAAGCTCTAATTAGAGGTTCTTACGAAATTCGCACTCGCCTGACTCCCATGATAGCTTACCTCAAAATGCTAGTAGATGAAATGGTAGACTCTCCCGAAGAAAGAGACGAATTAATCAGAGAATCATTTCACTCTGCTGCTAATATTTTCACTACTTTAGAATTTATAGAAAATACTATTAAGCGTCAGGCAGTTAAAAAGTAGTCATTAGTCAACAGTCTGCACAGTCAACAATTACCAATTACCAATTACCAATTACCAATTACCAATTACCAATTACCAATTATATCATGTCCGGTCAATTAACCATGATTCCTGTAGGGGCGGGTTCACCAAGATATTGAATAAAAACGGGAAAATCTGTAAACCCGCCCCGGCCTTTAATCGCGGTCAATCGATCGGACATGATATTACTAATTACTAACTACCAATTACCATGTCCAAATATTATGTATTTTTTACCAGAAATATCTTGCCGCAACCCAATGTAGCGAGCTTAGTTCAAGTTGCACACTCTGCCAATGCCGCAGCAAACCTCGGTTATCCAGCAGTTTTGGTATACCTCCGCAAAGGCTGGAGTGCTTTGAATCCAGTTGATTTGCTTTTTCCTTTTCAACCGACAAAACCCGATGACAAACTTGCCACAATTTACAATATTCAAGATAAATTAAAAGTAGCAGATTTACCGATGCCGTGGCCGATCGACCTTTTGGACAGCAAGTGGACGAGTTCCAGTACAATAGTATCAAAATACTACTTACCGATTCACCTGGTTAAATCAACTAAAATTGTCCACACCCGCGACTGGAACTTTGTCAAAGCAGCAGTTAAAAACGGAATTCCCGCTATCTACGAACAGCACCATCATGAAGACAAAAATTTTGAACCAGAAATCCTTCGCAATCCTCTATTTCAAATTGCTGTAACTGTTGCAGATACTGTCCGAGACAGCATGATTAAGAATGGAATGCCACCGGAAAAAGTAATTACGCTGCACAACGGTTTTAACCATTTGTTTCTCGCGAGACAAACAGAAGCTGCCCAGAATTGGCGACAGCAATTATTAGAAGATGACAGACAGCATTTAGCAGTTTATGCAGGGGGACTTTACCCGTTTAAAGGTGTTGATATGTTGGTGGATGTGGCTAAGGAATTGCCGCTGGTTCAATTTGCGATCGCGGGCGGTGATTCATCCCAAGTAACAGCCTACCAGCAGTTAGCCAAATCCAAGCAAGTTAACAACATTAAATTTCTCGGCTACCTGCCTCAAAATCAACTGGCTAGCTTGCTGCAAGCAGCCGATGTTTTGACTCACCCGCACTGTTTGACAGAGGCCGCGACATTCACATCTCCTTTAAAATTCTTTGATTACATGGCATCCGGTACTCCGATTGTAGCGACGGAGATTGCATCTTTAATGGAATTTAAATCTGGAAATATAGCAGCAACTTGGTGCGAACCGGATAACCCGCACCAGTTCGCGCAAAGCATTCGAGATTGTTTAACTAAATATCCGAGGAACAGCGAAGGTTATGCAAAAACATTGAATTTTGTCAAGCAATTTTCCTGGGAAAATAGGATACAGAAAATTATGGGTTATGTAGATGAAGGCGTGCGATATCCGATAATTCAAAATTCCGTAGGGGCGGGTTTTACCAACAATCATCGCCTCAAATAAACAATCTCATAAACCCGCCCTGCCGACACGCAAAAACCACATTTATTATCAGTAGGGGCGGGTTTTACCAACCATAATCGCCTCAAATAAACAATCTCATAAACCCGCCCCGCCCACACGCAAAAACCCGATTTATTATTAGATATGAACCCAAAAATTATCGGCACAATCACCACCTACCCAGGGATGAGTCAAAGCGACTGGCTGTGGCAACAAACCCCCCAAAACTTCGGCAAATGGGGCAACATTCAAATGCTCGCCAACCACCCAGAACCAGACTTTTTACTCATGTATCAATTCGACTTTCCCAAACAGCCCAAAAAGCAATCGTGGGTCGATAAAATACGTCGCTACAGGCATCAAAACCAAGAAAACGACATTCAAGAAAAATTGCGCGGTGTCCCCAAGGAACGCATAATTTACCTAATCCGCGAGCCACCCTTACCAGAAGTTATTGAAATTACCAAAGCCAACTACGAACAAGCCAAACTTTATTGCGGTTACGTTTCCGGGCCAGACGATTTCGCCCCAAAACCAGATTATATGCCCGCGATTTGGTATCACTCTAACTCCTTTCGAGAACTCGATGAAATGCCTGCGCCGCCGAAAACTAAATCCTGTTCTTGGATTACTTCAGGTGTTAGCCGCACCGCCAATCACCGCCAGAGATTAGATTTTATCAAATTGCTGCAATTACAAGAATTGGATTTTGACCTTTACGGGCGAAACTTGCCAACTTGGGCGCGCGGGAACGGCACTGTGAACAATAAATGGCACGCCGTCGCACCCTACTATTACAACTTAGCTATTGAAAATTATGCCGAAAACGATTGGTATGTCAGCGAGAAGCTTTGGGATGCTTTGTTAGCTTGGTGTTTGCCAATTTATTACGGCGGTTCGGCGGCGGATAAGTTGTTGCCGGCGGGGAGTTTTCTGAGGCTGCCGAGTTTGGATGAGAAAGGAGTAGAATTTATTAAAGAGGTTGTGGCTAATGCGGATTATTGGCATGAAGCGAGGGATAAAATTGCCGAAGCCAGACAAATCATTCTCCATGAATTAAACTTGCTCAATTGGCTGTCTAAGTTTGTATCTCAGGAAATAGCGCAATGACAGAAAAGCAAAATCAACCCAGAGAATACGATGCCGTCAAGGGCGGTGAATCTCAAGTGCCATTCGCTGCGGCTGTTTTAGGCGGGATTCCCGGCGTTAAGAGTCGTTTGGCTTCACCGATTGTCGAGGTGAAAATTGCTGCACTATCTGAAGCGCTGAAATATGGAGATGCAGGTTTAGATTTAATAATTGGGGCACTGCAAGATGAATCAATGGCGATGAAGTTTGCCGCCTATTCGCTGCTGAAGGATAGAGATGAACCAAAGATAAAAGAGCAGTTAGACAAATATTTGCCTATTTTTGAATTTGATGTGATAACGCTTGATGCTGAAAGAAAAGAAAACAGTGGCCGTCATTATGCTCACTTCTTCCCCGAAGACCTAGGGAACGGAGTTGTGCTGGAAATGGTATCGATTCCCGGCGGCAGATTTATAATGGGTTCCCCGACAACAGAGGAAGGTAGACGTGATTGGGAAAGTCCGCAGCATCAAGTCACAGTACCCGCTTTTTATGCAGGCAAATACCTCATCACTCAAGTACAGTGGCAAGCAGTGATGGGAAATAACCCATCCTATTACAAACGTGAAAAACGTCCTGTAGAAAATGTAACGTGGGATGATGCCGTCGAATTCTGTGCCAAAATCTCTCAAAAAACTGGTAAAAAATATCGCCTCCTCAGTGAAGCAGAATGGGAATACGCCTGTCGTGCGGGAACAACAACCCCATTTCATTTTGGGGAAATCATTATCCCGAAATTAGTCAACTATGACGGAACCTACTCCTACCCAAACGCCCCCAAAGGATTTCGGCGCGAACAAACAACCGATGTCGGGAGTTTCCCCCCCAATGCCTTTGGACTGTATGATATGCACGCCAATGTTTGGGAGTGGTGCAGTGATAGGTCGCACGATAGCTACGATGGTGCACCAACTGACGGAAGTTCCTGGGAAACTGGCACAAATGATTGCCGATTGCTGCGTGGCGGTTCCTGGTCTTACTATGCGCTCTCTTGTCGCAGTGCCGGGCGTCACTGGCTTTTAGCGGACGCCCGCTACTCAAGCATCGGTTTTCGCGTTGCGGTAGCGTCGGTTTCTCCATCGTCTTAGTCTCTCACGAGCGCGCCGTTGTCTACCTTTAGATAATTCGGCGGTTGAAACCGCAACTAAACAAACAAAGTCCGCCTTCGCGAGACTATAGATATGAACGGAATTTGCACGCTAGCCAACGATACAGTTTACGACCAACTAATTGCCTTGCTCAACAGTATTGAAGTTATCTTAGGCTCAAATATTCCTGTCTGTATTTATCCTTTCGACGACCAGATAGAGCAAATCAAAGCTGAAATTGTTAACCGTCCCAACGTCTTTATTTATGAAGATAGCGCCTCAATTCAGCGATGGGACAAATTCATGCAAGCAGCCGCACCAGAGCGTTTGAACCGCAAAAAATTCCGGCTTTACGGCGCACATCGGCGCTTTTGCGCTTTCGACGGCCCGTTTGAAAAGTTTATCTATATGGATGCGGATACTTTGGTGATGAATTCCCTTGATGCGGTTTTTCAGAAGTTAGAGAAATCGGATTTTGTGGTTTATGATTTTCAATTTCTATCCCCAACTAAAGTATACAATATTCAGTCACCAAAACTGCTCGAAGTTTTTGAGCAAAATCGGATAGAGTCGGAAATATTTTGTTCGGGATTTTACGGCAGCAAGCAAGGATTGTTTGAGCAAAATACTAGGGAATGGCTGTTAGCTCAACTGCAATCGGGCGAGACGGAAATTCTTTATGAAGGTGCGGGAGAACAGCCGTTGCTCAATTATATGGTGATGAAAACGGGGATGAATAGCTATAATTTTGCTTATAGCCTCCCGGATGGCGAAAAAACTGGGTGTAGCGTCACTTCTAAACATTTTGAAGAGCAAGATCGGATTTTGTACGACAAGGGAAACCGACTTACTTACATTCATTATATTGGTGTGCCGCCGGATTTAATTCGGAGAGTTTGTGCGGGGGAAAATATTGAGTTTCCCTATCGCGATTTGTTCCTGCATTACCGCTATCTCCGCGAACCGGAAAAGCGTCCGATTTTTGCCGAAGCGCGAAAGTCTTATACTGAGGTTTCTGCGCCGAATTTGTTAAAAAGGGTATTGAGAAGGTTGAGGATAAATGTATGAGTCGCGGTATTTATATTGTTGCGAATGATAAGGTGATCGAAAGTGCGATCGCCCTTTTAAACAGCATACGTCTGTACAATTGTCAAGTACCAATTTTTCTGATTCCCTTCGACGGCAATTATCAGCAAGTCGCAGCCGCACTCAGCAGTCTCCACGGGGTCCGATTGTTCCCAAATCTGGAGTTTGTGGAACAGTTTACCAGAGAAATTGGCCAAATGTTCGATCGCAACTTTTTAGCCCTCCCCAACAAAATGCGAAAACTCGCCGCCTGGTTTGGCCCGCTTGACGAATTTCTGTACATCGATACCGATATCATCGTCTTTGAAGACATCGCAGACAACTTAAACAAACTATCAGAAGTAGACTTTTTTTGCTGCGACTACCACCACCTCAGCGAAAAACTGCGAAATGTATTTTCACCCGCTGTAAAAGAACAGAATATCTTTACAGACTCACAGCTTCAAGATGTATTCAACAGCGGTTTTTGGGCTTCGAGAAAAGGAACTATTACAGAAGCGCAAATGTATGGAATTTTGCGAGAATGTTCCCAGCATCGAGAATATTTTGACTTTACTCAAAATGTCACAGACCAACCTATACTAAATTATATCATTCTTAAGCTGATTCCCAAACGCTGCAACCTTGTTAAAGATTCAGCAACCGAACCTGGAAGCTGGGCTGGTTCCAAGCATTTTCAAGAAATAGATTATGTTCTTTATGACAAAGGCAAAAGGTTAAAATATATTCACTGGGCGGGAATACCAATTAAATCGGGGAGTCCTTATTGGAAACTTTGGAAACATTATCGTTATCTCAATGAGGAACAACCAAATTTAGTGCAAAAACTATTTCGGGTTTTCAGTAGGTGAGGAGAAAATCATATGTTGTCTTATTATCAACCAGCTTGGAAGAACAGGCAAGATGCCTGTTCCACAATTCATAAATCTTGTGGTGTTTTTGACACTAAACAAGCTTGGGAGAACAGGCAAGATGCCTGTTCCACAATTCATAAATTTTGTTGTGTTTCTGACAGCCAACAAGCT
>NZ_JAUBTI010000018.1:67898-97568 GCF_036702415.1 Microcoleus sp. D3_18a_C4
ACAAGCTTGGGAGAACAGGCAAGATGCCTGTTCCACAATTCATAAATTTTGTTGTGTTTCTGACAGCCAACAAGCTTGGGAGAACAGGCAAGATGCCTGTTCCACAATTCATAAATTTTGTTGTGTTTCTGACAGCCAACAAGCTTGGGAGAACAGGCAAGATGCCTGTTCCACAATTCATAAATCTTGTGGTGTTTTTGACATCAAACAAGCTTTGGAGAACAGGCAAGATGCCTGTTCCACAATCAATAAATTTTATTTCTTGTGGTGTGGGCATCTTGCCCGCACCTAAAAAGAAATATATATGCGCTGGGTTACTTATTAACTAAAAAACTATGGCTGACGGCATTTATATTCTGGCAAACGATGTTGTTTTCGACCACTTAGTCGCTTTATTGAACAGTCTAGAAGTCAATGGGGCAAAAGATATTCCAGTTTGCATCATTCCCTACGATGACAGAATGAAAAAAGTGCAAGTAGAAATTGCAACTCGTCCTCATGTCACCCTGTTTAAAAATACCGATTCCATCACTTTCTGGGAAGACTTTGCGACTCAAGTTTGGAAAACTCATGCAAAAGCTCAAAAAGTATGGAAATCTCAAGGTTTGAAACCTGTTCAATGTTTGGAAATGCACCGAAAATTATGTTGTTTCGACGGCCCTTTTGATAAATTTATCTATTTTGACGCAGACACTCTGTTAATGGGTTCTCTAGATTATATTTATCAAAAACTAGATGAATTTGATTGGGTAGCCAACGATTTTCAATACAAATCCGACCTCAATTATATATTTGATTTGTCCTCCGCCAAATTACCTCAACTTTTAAATATTGACGAACTGCAATCTCATACTTTTTGTGCGGGTTGGTTTGCGTCAAAAGCCGGGGTTTTCAATCGAAATAATTGCTCTCAATTTATAGAAAAATTAACATCAGGAGAAGCGGAAATTATGTCTTTGCGGGGCGCTGACCAATCTTTACTTAACTATTTAGTCGCCCGCAGCAAAATCTCTTTTTACAACTTTGCATATACTCAACCCGAACAGGTGACGGGGAATCATTGGTCTTCTCAATTTGATGTGATAGATTATGTTTTATATGATAAAGGACGGCGGCTTACTTACTTGCATTACATGAGTATTTCGGCTGCAAAAATTACTCGATTGTGTGCTGGTGAAGATGTTGAGATTCCCTACCGAGATGTATTTCTGCATTACCGTTATTTGAATTCGCCGCAAACACAGCCAAAACTCACGCCTCCAAATGTGTTGGTTCGCTTGCAGAGAAATCTCAAAAGTTGGGGAATTCAAAAAGTTAACAATGTTCAATTTAAGTTGCGGAATTTCTGGGATAGATAGGATTTAACTGTACAAAGACTGAATCCACTCCCATTCGCGCCTTAAACCTTCTTCTAAAGCAATCTGCGGCTGATAACCTAAGATTTTCTGGGCTTTAGACACATCCGCGCTAGTGTGCCGCGCGTCTCCCCTCGCAGCTTCGGTAAAATCTATCCGAATAGGTCGATCGACTATCCTCTCTATTGTATCAATAACTTCTTTCAAAACTACCCGACTTCCCCCACCAATATTAAAAACTTCCCCCGCAGCTTCTGGAACCTCAGCCGCCGCTAAATTTGCAGCAACGCAATCGCTGATAAACGTAAAATCCCGCGTTTGCAATCCGTCGCCGAAAATTGAAATCGCCTCGTCAAACAAAATCGACTTAAAAAACTTGTGAAAAGCCATATCGGGGCGCTGTCTGGGCCCGTAAACGGTAAAATAGCGCAGCGAAGTAGTCGGAAGGCCAAAATTTTTGTAATAAAGCCCGCACAAACGTTCACCGGCTAATTTCGTAATTCCGTAGGGAGAAACCGGCTGCGGACAAGCGTTTTCATTCGTGGGAAAAGATTCAGCATTGCCGTAAATAGAAGAAGAAGAAGCATAGACAAACTTTTTCAATTTTGGCGCATCTTTGGCCGCTTCTAACAATACTTGAGTGCTGTTAATATTGCGTTCGGTATAGCTGCGAAAACCGTCGCCCCAGCTAGCACGAACTCCTGCTTGCGCCGCCTGATGAAATATTACCTTAGCATCAGATAAAAGACCTCGCCAATTTAGAGACAAAATATCGCCTTCCACCAATTCAAAACCCGGATACCTTTCAAATCGTGCAATATTCTTGCGCTTGAGATCCGGATCGTAATAATCGTTGAACTCATCAACACCGATCACCGTCTCCCCTCGATTTAAAAGAGTTTCTACTAAGTTAGAGCCAATAAATCCCGCCGCACCCGTAACAATTAAAATACTCATTCGATTTTAGATTTTAGATTTTAGATTTTAGATTTTAGATTTTAGATTTTAGATTTTAGATTTTAAAAAAATTACACCAATTATTGCCTAAGTTGTCATCTTCTTCTTCTTTCTCTTCCTCTGCGTTCTCTGCGTTCTCTGCGGTTCAAAAAGCATCAAATAGGATAATCCTAGATAACTATCAACCCCCTTGCTTCTCACAAAAGAAGTTGATAGTTAACTTTCATTGTTCAAAAGAATCTAAATCCAGCGCTTGGGAACCTCCGCGTTCTAACTCAATCAAAAGCTTACCTAGCTGAGTCCAAACTAGCCAGCCCGTGAGTACCGTCAGCGGCAAAGCTAGGGCATAACAAAGTAGTTTTGGGAACCCAAAAATCTCCATCCCCGAAGCTAAAAATACACAAATACCGCCAGCCATTCCCAGAAAAGGTATGACCAATTGCAGCCTTGGCAGGTTAGCCAAAGTGCGAGTATAACGATTTTTAGACCACTGTTGTACCGATTGTTTGAGAGTTGCTTCAAATGCTACGCCGGAAGCCATACCTGCTAGTAATCCAGCCGACATTAAAAAATAGGGAGGTTCTGGAAAATAATACACGAATAATTCCTTAATTTGGGTAATAGGAAATGGGGAATTGGGCATGGGGCATTGGCCAAACAGGGCATTGGGCATTGGGTATGGGGAATTAGTTATTAGAACCAACAACTAACAACCAATAAATAACCAATGACTAATGACTAATGACCAATGACTAATGACTAAAATCGAGTTAGCGCGGCTGCTCCTGCTGTGGAAAACTCCGTCAAAGCGCCTAGAGCAACGTTGAACAGGCGACTGGGCTGCAAATCTTCCTTGACTAAGTTCCACAGGCTGCGAACTTCTTCGGTGTGGATTCGATCGTCCTCAATCAAAGCTAACATTAGCTGGCGTCTCAAAAACGACCCTTCCTCGGACAGCAAAAATTGCAAGCCTAGTTGTGCTGTGGGGAGCAAGTCGAAACTGCGATCCGATCGGGCGATCGCGATCATGTCCTCTAACCTGTTCCACTGGAATTTGCCATCTTTGAATAATACCTCAATCAGACGCCGCCGCAGTGCCGGAGATTCTCCGTTCAACAAACGCCGCGCTACATAAGGATACGCCACCTCGACTATCTTGAAATTCGGATTCAGCGTCAGGGCCAAACCTTCTTCTGTCACCAGAGAGCGAATAATTAAGGCAAATTTCGCCGGCACCCGGAAAGGATAATCGTACATCAACTCCGAAAACTGGTCTGTAATCGTCTTGAAGTTAAAATCTGACACCTTTTCGCCGACGATATCACCCAGTACAGATTCCAACGCCGGGACGATCGGCATAATATCTGTATCTGGAGTCAAAAAGCCAAGTTTGACAAAATCCTTGGCTAACTGTAAGTAATCTTTGTTGATCAAATGAACGACAGAATCAACCAAAGTTTCTTTAGTTGTTTCTTCCATCTGATCCATCATCCCAAAATCAATGTAAGCCATGCGGCCGTCCGCTAAGGCAAACAGATTTCCCGGATGAGGGTCAGCATGAAAAAATCCGTGTTCCAGCAACTGCCGCAAACCGCTGCGGACTCCGATTTCAATTAAACTATCGGTATCCAAACCTGCGGCTTTAACACTTGCCATATCTGTCAGCTTGATGCCGTCAATCCATTCGAGAGTCAGAACGCAATTTGAAGTATAACGCCAGTAAATACTGGGAACTTTTACTGTCGGATCGTCGGCAAAATTTGTAGCAAATTTCTCGGCGTTGCGGCCTTCATTGATATAATCAATTTCCTCGAACAATTTGATACCGAATTCATCGACTATTAAACAAAGGTCGTGACCGAGATTCAGCGGCAGCAACGGGCCCAACCATCCAGCCGCCCAGCGCATTAAGTAAAGGTCAAGGCTCAAGACGGGCAGCAAATTCGGTCGCTGAACCTTGACTGCTACTGCTTCCCCGGTGAGGAGGCGAGCTCGGTAGACTTGACCGAGACTTGCCGCGGCGACAGGTTCGGGGGAGATTTCGCTGTAGGTTTCGCTAATTTTGCGATCGAGTTGCGCTTCAATAATCTCGAAAGCGCGCACCGAGTCAAACGGCGGCAATTGATCCTGAAGTTTGATCAATTCTTCGAGAAAGTCTTTGCGGATCAAATCCGGTCTGGTAGAAAGGGCTTGGCCGACTTTAATGAAAGTGGGGCCCAAGCGAGTGAGTATTTGTCGCAGGTGGGCGGCCCGTTCCGGCTGGTGTGCTGCGACTTCGTGCTGCCAACTGTCCCACAGCATCCCCAGCACAAAGCCTGCAAAAGACCAAATAACGGTAATTGCGCGCCAAATTGCTTTCCAAGGACGTTTGCGGTAATACTGAGCGATCGCTTGTGGATCGTAGCGTCTAGCCTGAGTGAATTGATACTGAGGCACTCGTTTATTTTCCTCTTATCTTCTGAAAATTACAGGTTAAATTGAGAATTGGGCATCGGCCATCGGGCATGGGGCATTAGTTATCAGGCATCTGGCATCGGGCATCGGGGATTGGAAGTCGAAAATTAAAAGTTAAAACATTAATTATTCTTCCCTCTTTCCTCTTCCCTCTTCCCTCTTCCTGACATCCGTTACATCCGTTACATCCGTTACATCCGTCGAGCGAATCCGTTGCCGAACTTCCTTCTTCGTCATTGACCGATCGCACTGCAAGGTTTAGGCGAGCGGAAAATGCACCCGTTCGAGGCGGATTGCTAGCCTAAATTTGTTTCTTTTCATTAAATATAGTACATAAAAGTACAAGTGATCGGTCAAAATACTTAACAGCTCTCCCTGAACCCTGCACATTCTCACAGCAATGCAACCCTGCAATTCTTTTCTCCTCCTGCATTTCCCTCGCTGATGCCATCGCGCCAAAGCTACCGGATGCGATCGGCCTTTGCCAAGCAATCTTTCAGCCCATAAATCGTCCGCTCTTGTTGATCCCTCGACAGTTCCGGGAACATCGGCAAAGACAAGACTTCGCGACAAACTTGCTCAGCCTTTGGCAATTGGCCGGCAGAATAGCCCAAAGATTTGTAAACAGGTTGCAGGTGCAAAGGTAACGGATAGTAAACCATCGAACCGATGCCAGCTTCCTGCAACTGAGCCCGCATCCAATCTCGAAAATTGCCAGAGGGATTTTGCGCGTCTTCTGGACTTGTCAGCCGGATCGTGTATTGATTCCAAACTCCTTTTGCTTCGGGCAATTCTTTGGGGAGGGCAACTCCGGGCACGCGGGAGAGAAATTCGCTGTAAAGTGTCGCTTTCTCCTGCCGCTGAGCGTTCCAACTGTCGAGATACCGCAATTTAATGCTGAGAATCACCGCTTGCAGGGCATCTAAACGGCTGTTGTATCCGATTTCTTCGTAGAAATACCTAGAAGACTGTCCGTGTTCTTTGAGCATTCGCATTTCTGCTGCGAGGGCTGGATCGTTTGTCGTCACCGCGCCACCATCACCGCAAGCGCCTAAATTTTTGGTCGGATAAAAACTGAAGCAGCCGACATGGCCGATGCTGCCGACTTTTCGAGACTGCCACTCGGCCCCGACAGACTGGGCGCAATCTTCAATTACGGCTAAATTGTGCCGAGTCGCAATTTCCATCAGCCGAGTCATGTCTACCGGTTGGCCGAAGATGTGGACGGGCATAATTGCCTTGGTTTTGTCGGTAATTGCCGCTTCGAGGAGCTCGACATCCAGATTAAAAGTCTCGCTGTCAATATCGACAAATACTGGAGTCGCACCGACGGCGCTAATTGTCTCAGCCGAAGCAAAAAAGGTAAAAGGAGTGGTAATCACTTCATCGCCAGGGCCAATTTTGAGAGCTCGCAAAGCCAAAATCAGGGCATCGGTGCCGGAGTTGCAGCCAACGCACTCGGAAACGCCGGTGTAGTCGGCGAACTCTCGTTCAAAACTCTTCACGGCCGGGCCGCCTACGTAGCCGCCAGAGGCAAGCACTTTTTGCACCGCAGCGGTTATCTCGTCGCCAATCTGCGCGTATTGGCGGGTTAAGTCGAGGGGGGGAACATTATTCACTCTTCACACCATAAATTTCAAGCATTATCAAAGCAAATTCTTGCAGCAAAACTGTTTCTCAGAAACCTTTATTCAAATATCTTATATTTGGACAGGCAAACAATCACATTATCGAAAGGGTGGGCCGATGTTAATTCTGCTAGATTTTACAGATTTGGGTTGGGCTTTGGGGATGGTGGCGATCGCGATCGGGCTTTCGGCGTGGCAGGGATTGGGATTGGAGGGGGCGATCGCGATCGCCGCGGGGCGCACCCTGATCCAGCTAATCTTAGTCGGGTACGTGCTCGCAGTCATATTTGACCCGGAGGGGAAAAATCCTTGGCTGGTTTTAGCAGTTTTAGCAATCATGCTGACAACAGCTAGCATGGTTGCCAGCAACCGCATCAGCAAAAAAATCAAGAACTTACTGCCCTTAGTTTGGGGTTCAATTTTTATCAGTACGGCCTTGACTCTCGCCTATACAAACTTGCTAATTTTGCAACCTGACCCTTGGTACGAACCGCAATACCTGATTCCTTTAGCGGGTATGATTTTGGGCAATGCCATGAACTCCGGGGCGATCGCGGGCGAAAGACTTGTGAGTACAGTTAATAGCAGCCAGTTAGAAATAGAAACCCATTTAAGTTTAGGTTCGACGCCGCAGCAAGCAGTAAAGCAGTACCGCAAAGATGCGATCAAAGCTGGATTAATCCCGCTGTTAAATACAATGACGGTGGTAGGAATAGTAACTTTACCCGGAATGATGACAGGTCAAATGCTGAGCGGTGTCAGTCCTCTCGATGCAGCATCTTACCAGATTTTGATTATGTTTGTGTTAGCGCTGGCAACTGTAATCGCTACTCTGCTGTTGACTGAGGGATTGTCCCGGAAGTTTTTCAATCAAGATGCACAATTGATAAAATGGTAATTGTTAATAGGTGATTGTAGATGTAAATTGATTATGATTACCCTAGGGGCGGGTTCACCAATATCTCCCATACAAATGATAAATATCATAAACCCCCCCCGCCCGTGACTTTATCGACCACAAGATCCGGTCTGGGCAGGTTTAGGGAATATCGGGCTGATCTTACTCAGCAGATCCAATGATTGGAATTAATCGTTCCTCGATTTCATCAATATAGGCTGTTAAGCCTGTATGAACACCTTTTTCTCGCAGATATTCCAGAGGCGTGTCTTCCCAGCACTGTTGTTCGCGCTCCATCTTGCCACCTGTTAGCTTTTCGACAACAACTTTAGGATTTCTAATGCGATCGGGTTCTGTCAATGAGTTAGAGCGTAGTCTGTGTGACTCCTCGCAAGGATTAAACTTCAATTGTGTCGTTATCTCTTTAAGGATTTGTTCTTCGTCTTGATTAGATGGAATAAATCCATTCAAAACCCAAGCTTCCCGCATTCGCTCGGCTGTACCAATAACAATTTCTAATTTAGGTGGTCGATTAATGTGTTCTGAACGTGCTTGCTCAATTCCTTGTCTTCGTTCAGGTTGATTATCTAAATCTCGAATCAAGAGAAGTGCTTTAATGTTTCGTGTTTTTTGAAGATAACTGACTAAATTAATAATTTTGATAGTATTTGCTCCATCAGGTTGTAATGTTTTCTGGCGAGGCTTATTACGACGTAAAAATCGGGGTGGCTGAAATCCTGATTCTTTTTCACGCTCAATGATATGACTAATATTTTTCCAGCAAGAATGCTCTGTATTTTCTTCTAAACCACTCCAGTGAAATAGATGTTGCAGCATCTCAGGTTCTAACCAATCAATGTTTTCTACTAAAACGCGATCGGCTAATTTAGTAGCGGTTCGTGCATCTGCGCTACTTTCTACAATCACGACAAACTCAATCATTTCTTTCTCCTGCAACCACCCAATCTTCCCCCACCGAATCCCAAAATTCGCCAGTGGTTAAAGTTTGTTTTGCCCATTCTACATCAGGGTGTTCATCCAATCGTTTGCAACGAGTCACACCTGAATTGTTGTTACTTAATACGTGGACTTGAGAAGGAATAAGTTCATCGACAATGTAAGGAGAATGGGTCGAAAAAATAATTTGCAGGTTGCTGTTTTCTTGAATAATTTCCTTGAAAACAGCGATTAATTCTCGTTGCGCTGTTGAATGGAGTCCCTGTTCAACATCATCTAGTAATACTAAATTAGGTTGATTAGTATTCATCAAAACAGTCAATAATCCTAGAGTGAGCATTGTGCCTTCGCTAATGGCATGGGCTGGTATACGCTTACCAGTATTCATGTCTAGGACAACTTCTTGCCCTGCCATTTCCTGACTTTCTTCGTAGGAGATAGACTTTCCACCGACTTCGATTAAGCGTTGGCGATTCACCATAACTTTAGCTCGCCTTACCCCTACCTCGCGTACACCTGGTACAATCCGTTTCAACATTTCCTGTAAAGATTGAAATTTATCTGGAGCTTCGTTACGAAGATAGTCTAAGGTAGGTGCTAACCCGGAACCATCGAACTCAACTCGCGGTGTAATTGCATCACTGTAAGCTGCTTTAGCAAGATTACTGGCTACGAGCTTAAGATGAACTGCGTTTCTCAAAGATTGCTGAATTGGCTCTTCCGTAGTCATTAAGGAAGGTGCAGAGGTTACTTCATATTCCGGGTTTTTATTGGCATTCCATGATGCTCTAAACGCCCACCCATGATTAACGTCTACGCTCCATTTATAGGAAGCTTTCCAATTATTTATATCTGGGTTTTTCCAAAAACCAGTTGCAGTAACAGACATATTATCTTGCCCAATTGTTGTAATAAATTGAGGCGCTATTTCATGCTGAAAAATATTTTCAAATGATGAATTAGCAAGCCGACTGAGATAATGCAATGCTTGCAACACTGATGTTTTACCAGAACTGTTTTGCCCTACGAGTGCGTGCAGGCGCGAACTATCAAAATTAAGTTTTGTATCTTTATGACTTTTGAAGTTATGAAGTTTTACCTTTTGTAGCATTTGATGGCTAACATCCTTTTATACTTTTTGATTGCCGAAATTGTAGCGTGTGTTCGGATGTTCTAAGTTGTTAGCGCGCATTTAATTGTAACAATCATGTTTCTTGAAACAATGAGTGGGGCGTTGCTCCTAGCCCGCCCCAAAAACTAAAATTAAATGCCGTAACAGCTTATTTCGGTTCGTGACTCCCAATTCGCTGGCCTTCGCCATCGTACACCTGCATCGGGATTTTGGCGTTTTCGGCGATCGCCTCCAAAGCTTTTTGCAACGTTTGAACGTGCTTTTCTACAGCTTGGCGAGTCTTCACAGCATTGTTGTTGTTTGCTTGGATGAAAGTTTCTTGCAGTTTCTGCACGTAACCTGGAGTCATCTGCACCGCAATCAAATCTTTGCTAACAGTATAGTCGCAAATCTTGGGGTTGCCTTTGCAAGTTCTATCTAAATCGGTGCGGGCTTTTTGCAGGTTTCTTTCTTCCTGTAACTTTACTTCTGCTTGCTGCAATGAAGTTTTGTAGGAAGCGATCAGCGGTTGGGCTTTCTGAGAATAGGCAGTTGCCGCCGGCACTTGCTCCGCGTAACTCAAAGCTCTTCGCCAGGATTCTGATGCTTTAAACCAGGCGTTTTTGCCCTCAAAAATTCGAGCTTCCGCTGCTAAAGTCACAGCTTGAGTATACGCATTTTCCGAAATTCCTTCGACATTTTTGCGCTCGCGAGCTTCTGAAAGTTTGGTTTCGTATTTGGGAACTAACAGTTTAGCTTGTTGGTAAGATGTCGTGCCCGTGGGAATTTCTGATAGGATTGCGAGGGATTCTTCCCAACCTGCTTGCACTTGATCCCAAGTCTCGGCAGTAGTCGCTACTGCTTCGCGAGCTTCTGCTATTTGGGCTGTATTTTTGGCCGCGAGCAGCGTTTTTTCGGCTTTTTTCTCTGTGCTTAACTGCCGATTTCCTGTTACTACATTCTTCCGGTATTCCTTTGTTTTTCTCTGAGCAAATGGATACACTGGGCTGTCTGTGGGGATTTCTCCGAGTTCGGCGATCGCACTTTGCCACAGAGCTTGCGCTTTTTGCCCGTCCTCGGCAGAATAAGGCGGATTTTGGGTTTTCTGGGCTGCTGACTGTGCGAGGCGTGCTGCATCGATCGCAGAGTTTAAATTCTGATTTTGCGAACGGTAGTTTTCCAGAGCGCTTTGAGCTTCACCGCGATGAATTGACCATGAGGGAATCGGTTCCAAAAGGGCGATCGCCTGTTTTAACTGTCGCTGCGCTTCTTGGGGGCTGTTGGCAACTTTTGACGTTTTCAGCGTCTTCGTCGAATTCTCGCTCAACTGTTTGGCATTAGCTAAAGCACTACATCCTCCGATGACGCAGGGCCGGCTCAGCATATAATAACCGCCTGCCAAAACTAGCGCCGCGACACTGATGATTCCTGCAGCAGCCAGCATCGCCAACGGTGAATGCTTGGGTTTTGGGGCAACTGTTACCGCTTCCATATCCAGCGGATTGAAGGGATTGTCTGCAATATCTGCCGGGATTGCAGCTACCCTAAAGGCGATCGGCTCGGAATTGCTGGAACTCTCAGACAAATTGGGAAAATATTCTTCATCCCACGCATCTTTATCATCGGTTTCTAACGGTATCTCCTCCTCTACATCCGCCGTATCTGCCACATTTTCTGTTAAGACTATCCCCGTTTCTTCAGCAGGGAGATTCTCGGTTTTTTTGAACAACAGCACTGCTTTTGGTCTTGACAAAACCGGGTGGTGCATGGTAAAAGAATGGAAAGCATAAGGCTGTTTTTGCCCGGTAATTTTTAGGCAAAGTCCAATCTGTTGAATAGATTCGGGTTCTATTTCGAGAATTGCTGCTTCTAGCACCGCAAAAGTCGGTTTGGCTTTGAGAACTAAACTGCGCGGGTGTTCTCCCACAACCGTTAAAGATTCATCTCGAAAATCACAACTAATATAAAGCGGTAAGTTTTTAAATCCGGCTGCTTGCAAGTGTTGCTGCAATTTTACTTCTAGAATTTGTGCGTTGCTTTGTCGCGTTGCTGCTGTCATATTTTCTCCTCTGTCTGATCTCACCACTTGCGATTTTAGATTTGGGATTTTAGATTTGATATCATGTCCGATCGATTAACCATAATATCCCGGTCTGGGCGGGTTTTTGAGATGGTCAATTATTGGCAGGTATTGTTGGTGAACCCGCCCCTACAAAAATCCCGGTCGCTCGACCGGACATGATTTGAGATTGCAGAACTGTCGGGATTTTTGATGTGTTTGAACTTTGGCACTGATTCATTCCAAATCTTAACTCTTAAAATTCAAGTTGCCACAAAATCTTAACTCTCAAATCTCAGCTTGCAAAGCCTGTCCATAACTTTCGCTGTAATAAACTTGAGTCACGTCAAAACGTCCGCCATATTGTTTGAAAGGTGCTGCTGCATAACCAAGCGGCAGCAAACAGCAAACATCTACTTCTTCGGGGATTTGAAAGGCTTCTTTCACCTTAGCGCTGACAAAACCTTCCATCGGACAACTGTCTACCCCAAAGCTTTTAGCTGCAATCATTAAGTGGGCTACTGCGAGCATTGTATGTCTGTTTGTCCAAGTTTCTAGGGACTCGAAGCAGGGACGGTTCTCGAACAATTGCGGGATTGCTTGTCGCATATAACCGGCTAAATTGTCATTCATTGCGCCTGTGGTTTTGCCCAATTCGATGACGGCTTCGGTGTTTTCGGGTTGGGTGGCGCGCCGATCGCCACAACAGATTAATACTACTGGGGCTTCTACCACTTGGCGCTGATCGAAGGCGCAAGCTTTTAATTTTTCCTTGCTGGCTGGGTCTTGAAGTACGATAAACCGCCAAGGCTGCAAGTTGTAACCAGAGGGCGATCGCACTCCCAACCGCAAAATCTCTGCCAATATTGCTGGGGGAATCGGATCGGGTTGAAAACTGCGCGCGGCCCGCCGGCTTTCGATCGCCGTTTTAACATTAATTGAAGGTTGGATTTCAATTGTCATGGATAATTCTAATGGGTAATTGGTAATCGGTAATCGAGAATTGAGAATTGGTTATTGGAAATTAGAACAACAACTATCAACTGCAAACGGTCAACGGTTAACCGTCAACTGCTAACTGCTAACTATCAACTGTCAACTGTCAACTGTCAACTGACTTACCCCAAGCCCAACTCGCGCTTGAGCAAATTAATCGACTTAGATCCGATGTAATTTTCGGAGCATATCAGTTGCGGGGGACGAATAATATCTTCTCTAGCCGCATTGATGGCAGCTTTTACTGTAGCAAAACTCGGTTGGTCGCAAAAAATTGTTCTGGCCGATCGCACGATCGAGTTAATCTTGTACTCGTCTGAAACCAAGGCCGTCATTACCAGCAAATCCTCTCCCCGGATGCTGTGGATGATGACTTCGGTCGATCGCAGCATTCCCGGACTCAGGCTGACGAGACCCAAATAACTGTCTTTCGGCAAACCCCCGACTAACTGGATTTCCTGGCTGTAGTCGTAGATGTCTACGGGAATAACTCGCACCGAACGCGGTGCCGAAATCGATTCTGCTTCTCCGATAAAATACCGACTCGTGATCACAGTTCCCGAAGAGATTTGATCCAAAAAAGTACCTAGCTGTTCCATCGGCACTAACTGTATGGGAATGCGGAGAGCTTGTTCGAGTTCTTTCGCCATCAGTTCACCCACGCCGATGTCTTCTGTGGGGGCTGTAACGACCACGCGGGCGCTGCACCTGAGCCGCCAGTCAATTTCGGCCAAAAATAATTCCCTCGCTTGGTTGAGCGTACAGCCCTGTCCCAGCAGTTGATCGATACTTCCTTGCACTATTTTGTTGGCAAGGGGATATTCTTCGAGGATCGGAGATTTGAGTTTGTTGCCGCCTTCGTTGCCTAGGGCGCGGACGTAAATGCCCGATCCTGCTTGGGCTTCTACGAGTCCGGTATTTTCGAGCTGGCGGTATACTTTGCTGATGGTGTTGCGGTGCAAACCCGTCTGCATGGCTAGCTGTCTGGTGCTGGGCAAGCGGTGTCCGGGCGGAAATTGTCGCGAGGCGATCGCAAACCTGATTTGATTGAATAGTTGGGTGGATGCTGGAATATCGCTATCGGTTTGAATATGAAATTGAACCATTATTAAAGGCTCCGACGACTTCAACTTAGTATTTTTATAAGGTCGAGTACCGCGCCTCGGATTGCTGCGATATCTCTGTCTATAGCATAATCTTATTTGGCTGCTCTGCTGCAGCCGTTCTGCCGAGCGGGCGATCGCGCCTTCGAGGCGATTAATCGCAGCCTGCAGAGTTTCCCTCAACAATCAGGTACTTTCAAGTCTTAGTTTTATTTACTGCTTTGTAAAACTTACCTAAACTTGTCTAAAGCCATTTTTAAACACAATTGAGAAATAAAACCACATTCTAATGGTTCAACAAGCCGAAAAGTTCCCAGCGTAGGGATTTTAATGGTGCTACCAGCGACCAACAAAACTTTGCCGTTAGACGAATCGACTGTAAAGGATTGACTGTCTCTGCGGCTGGCGAATTTTGGATGACCTGCTTGGACAGAGCGATAACGATTGAAAGCATCTTTTAGATCGATTAACGCATTTTGGTAAACTCGACTAGATAACTGGTTCATCCAAGCAAATTCAGGCTTTTTCTTGACGTAGTTGGTGAGAACTTTCTTGACTTCGCCTATCACCTTCGAGTCGGTAAATTTCCCTTCGCTATACATTTGAGTCCGCAAGCTCAGCCCAAAGTTAAATACTACGCGCCGGAATCCTGCGTGTTTTGCCATCACGGTCGCTTCTCTGTTATTCAGTTTGAGCGCTCGTTTAATAGCAAACACAAAACTTCCTCTCAATAATCAACTAGGGAGAATTTTAGCAAACTATTTGGCACTTTAGTCAAGCTCTGCAATTTTGAGATCGCTTACTGTTTTTCTACCCGTCAGCAAATAAGTCCGCATTTGCCCTTTACCTTTAATCTCGATCTCGCCGCGATCTTCAAATTCATATTTATCCTGCAGCAAATCATAAGTATAGTGACTGACTTGAATGCGACCTGTTATGCCGTGAGATTCCATGCGGCTGGCTGTATTTACCGCATTTCCCCACAAATCGTAAATAAATTTTTTAGTGCCGATTACCCCCGCTACCACCGGGCCGCTATTAATCCCGATGCGGAGGTCAAATTTCGCGTCTAGCTTCACATTTAATTTCTGAATTGTTGCTAGCATATCCAGCGCCATTTCGGCGATCGCCTCTGCGTGGTCGGGGCGTTCAATGGGAATGCCGCCTGCTACCATGTAAGCGTCCCCGATCGTCTTGATTTTTTCTAAGCCGTGCTTCTCACTCAGTTGGTCAAAAGCTGAGAAAATTTCATTCAGCAAGTACACTAATTTAGTTGCGGACATTGTAGTAGAAATTTGGGTAAAATTCACCAAATCAGCAAAAAGAATTGTTGCTTTTTCAAACTTGTCTGCAATCACCCCCGGTTCGTGCTTCAACCGATCGACGATCGGGCCGGGCAAAATATTTAGCAGTAAACCGTCAGTTTTCCTCTGTTCTTTCTTGAGTGCAGATTCCATCTTCTTGCGCTTGGAAATGTCGTGAAAAAACACAGAAATCCCGTCGTGACTAGGAAAAGCCCGGACTTCCAACCACACTCTTAAGGGAAGATAATATTTTTCAAAACTCACTCCAACTTGTTTCGCTACTGCTCCATGATACTCTTCATAAAAATCAGAATTAACTAATTCTGGAAACTCTTCCCAAAAAATTTTACCATAAAGTTCTTCCGGCGAGCGCTGCAAAAATTGCGCTGCTTTGTAATTGACGTAAGTAAATCGCCACTGGGTGTCTAAAGCATAAAAAGCATCGCTCATTCCTTCTAAAAAATTGACAATTTGCTCGTCTGTCGAACGGAGTTTTTCTTCTACTTGTTTGTGCTTGATCTGTGCGCGCTTTAATTTAGTTATATTTATTCGCAACTCCATTTGGGTAATAATTTGCCGTCCTAAAGTCCGCAGCGCTTCTAGCTGTTGTGGGGTGAGATTACGAGGAACTGTATCTATCGCGCACAAAGTGCCGATCGGATAACCGTCAGGAGTTACTAGCGGGGCTCCAGCATAAAACCGAATATTGGGATCGGAAGTTACTAGCGGATTGCCGACAAAGCGATCGTCATCTAGAGCATTGGGTACAACTAGCAATTCGTTGGGATTTAAAATAGCGTGGGCGCAAAAAGCTGACTCTCTCGGAGTTTCGGGCGCTTCCAGACCAACTTTTGATTTAAACCACTGTCGGTTAGAATCTATTAAGCTTACTAAAGCAATCGGAGTGCCACAAATATAAGATGCTAAAGCTGTTAGGTCATCAAAAGCTGCTTCGGCTTCTGTGTCGAGAATGTTGTAGCGGTGAAGTGCTTCTACTCTCTCTTCTTCGTTGCGGGGCAAAGGTGCAGCTTGCATCGGCGGCCGCGAGGATATAGGTTTGCGAACACTGCGTGGAAGTATTATTGCAGCGAATTTTCTGACTTGCAAGACCACTTTTTTAACTAATATCAAAAGATTCCTTGACCAACCTTTATTCATCTTTATCTTTTTTCACACCTGATGTAACGGCGTATGTGCGATATAATTGGTATCAACTTAAGCCTGAAACCCCTGATAAATGTCGCTTTTAGGTAAAGTCTAGATCCCCCTAAATCCCCCTGATTGTTGGGGAGTAGGGGTTGACTTTGAGAAGACTCCTGTCCCCCCCTTATTAAGGGGGGCTAGGGGGGATCTAGCCTTAATAGTCAAACATCAGTCTATAACTGGGTTTGACGTTAAGTTGACACCAATGGTGCGATCGAACTCGGCTCAACTTACTTATTTACCGCCACTAACTCCTCAATCTCTGGAGCTTTTGTCGGCAATTCGCCTGTCAATACTTCTCTACCCTTTTCGCTGACAAGTATATCATCTTCTATGCGTATCCCCCGCACATCTGCAAATTTTTCCAACTCCTCCCACTTAACAATATCTGCATATTTAGCGCGGTGATCTGGGTTATTTAAGATGGCCGGAACTTGATAAAATCCCGGTTCGATCGATACCAGCATTCCCGGACGCAAAACTCGATTCAACCGCAAAAACCCCAACCCAAACCGACTGCTTCTCGTTCTTCCTTCTTCATAGCCAGCCAAATCTCCTAAATCTTCCATATCGTGAACATCCAAACCGATTAAATGTCCGATACCGTGTACAAAAAACAGCGCGTGAGCATCCATTTCTACCAAATCTTCAACATTGCCCCGCAAAATACCCAAATCAACCAATCCTTCCGCCATAATCCGAGCAGCTAACAGGTGAATGTCTTGATATTCCACGCCCGGACTAATGTAATCAATACAAGCATCGTGCGCGGCCAAAACCACATCATAAATCGCTCTTTGAGTCGGAGAAAACTTGCCACAAACCGGCCAAGTGCGAGTCACATCAGCCGCCCATCCCGTTGATATTTCTGCACCGACATCTGCTAACAGCAAATCTCCGGTTTGTAGGGGATTGTGATAATGTTCGCTGTGCAGCACTTCTCCATGCACAGTAACGATACTAGGATAGGCATAGGTCATATTTTTGGAGATGATGACACTTTCCATTGCAGCGCGCACCCCTGCTTCAATTTGAGCATTTCGAGTTGCCGCCATTCCCGCTTTGTGAGCTTCTACAGTGACAGTGGCAGCTTGACGCAATTCGGCCAAACTGGCTGCATCGTGGCTCAGGCGCAGAGATATGATGGCCTTGGTTAATTCTAGGTCGATTCCGGTTGGCGAGTTGGGCGGTGCCAGAGGGCGAGCGAGAATTTGAGACTGTTGCAACTGAGTCCAAGAATCCTGAATTGCGATCGTTGCTGCATTTGTCGAGCGCGCTTTCAATTCGGCCATTGGGAAAGCAGCATCAGCCCCAATTAGTTCGGCAATTTCTGCTCTTTTTGGCATTTCTCCGTGCCAAAGCGTGCTGCTAGCAGGTGCGTCATCTAAGAACAATTCTAATTTGCCAGATTCTAAGCGAATGGCAGCATTTTCTAAGGGCAAACCAGCAAAATATAGAAAGTGACTGCTGGCACGAAAGGGATAAGTAAGTGCCGGATAATTGCGAGGAATGCTGCGCCCTGACCATAAAATTACCGGAAAATTAATTAAACGAGCCAGTTTTTGGCGCCGTAGGTGTAAACTATTTGCTAACAATTTATCGCTGTTTGTAATTTTCATGGGTAAAAACCGATTATTTAGACTTGGGTTTGCAGTAAGGACTTCAGTCATTCAATTCTTGGCATTAAATAAATAAAGTCCAGACTTCAAAATTAGCAGCCATTTTTGCACAAAGTCTAATCTTTATCTTCTTTCTGGCTATCGTCTTGCTTGCTGTCTTTTTTATCGTC
This sequence comes from Microcoleus sp. D3_18a_C4, assembly GCF_036702415.1. Classification (NCBI taxonomy): domain Bacteria; kingdom Bacillati; phylum Cyanobacteriota; class Cyanophyceae; order Oscillatoriales; family Microcoleaceae; genus Microcoleus; species Microcoleus sp. D3_18a_C4. The sequence continues at coordinate 85,713 of NZ_JAUBTI010000018.1, forward strand.
TTTGTCGTCATCATCATCCTGCTTTTCTTGGGCCGGGATGCTGTCTGGGCGCGAGGACAAAAAGGCTGAAAGTGCTACTCCACCGACAATTAGCAGCAAGGCGGCAACAGCCGCCACCAGCCAAATTCGTTTGTTTGGTTGTGGTTGATTTTGTGACATGAGCGATCGCCTCTATTGACTGTTTTATAATTTAGACTTTAAAGTATAAGTAAAATTCACTGAAAAAACATGAAAACTGCTCAGAAAGCTCCTCAAAGTTCCTTGCAAGTACGCGACTGGCCGATAGCACATTTACCGGGATTGAGCAAGGAAAACCAATCTCAACTGGAAGAGTGCAGCATCACCACAACCGGACAACTAATTAGCCTGACGAAAACGCAGGCGGCGAAAGTGTTGCTAGCCAATCAATTACAGATTAACATTCAATATGTTAATAAATGGGTAGCGATGGCAAATTTGGCTCGAATTCCAAGTGTAGGGTGTCAGTATTGCGGGCTGTTACTTCACGCCGGCGTTGCTTCGCCGGCTCAATTGGCTCAAATGCCCGTGGAGAGATTGCACCAACAAATTTTAAGGCTGCACGTAGCGACAATGCAGCGCAATGATTTAACTCCTTCAGTCGATCGCGTGCAAAAATGGGTTCAACAAGCTAGATTAGTCCGTAGTGATTAGTCATTAGTTAGTAGTCAGTTGTCAGTTGTCAGTTGTTATTAGGAAACAGCCAACAGTCAACAGTCAACAGTCAACAGTCAACAATCAACAATCATTATTATGTCAATTCAAGTTTACGGAATCCCGAACTGCGGCACCTGCAAAAAAGCTTTCCAGTGGCTCAAAGATAGCGATGTTAATTACGAGTTCATTAACACAAAAGAACAGCCGCCGACTCGCGAAACAATTCAAAGCTGGGTAGCTGCTTTGGGTTTTCAACCCATGCGAAATACTTCCGGTCAATCTTACCGCGCTTTGGGCGATGACAAGAACAATTGGACTAGCGAAGATTGGGTAGAGGCTTTTGCTAAGGATGTGATGCTGCTGAAACGTCCTCTTTTCGTTAAAGATGGAACGGCTGTTTTAGTGGGTTTCAAAGAAGACGTAATTCTAGAAAGATTGGGGCTTTCAAAGGGCTGAGTTCAGCCTGTTGTTCGCCGCAAAAACTTAAGTTCGCCCACGTCATCGGAGAAACCCCAACGCTCGTAAAACGGCATCATGTTCGGCAAACAATTAAGATAAAAATGCTCGACAGTTTGCAATTTGGGATGATTTAAAACTGCATCCATCAACTTCGCACCCAGTCCCATTTTTCTGTGTGTAGGCTTGATAATGACATCAAAAATCATCGCTCTGTAGACAAAATCGGTAATGACGCGGGTAATGCCAATTAGTCGATCGCTCTCATCGACAAAACCAATGATAACATCAGTTGCCGCCAGCATTTTCACCACATCTTCCCGCGTCCGCTTGTCGCTCCAAAACTCGTTTTTGTACAAATCCATCAAGTCGGAAACCTGGCTTTCGGTCAAAGTTTCGACAATTCGGTACTTATCCATTTGATCGGTCATACTCTACTTTACCGTAATCTAGTTTAATGGCGCGATCGGCAATATCAAAATAGCGATCGTCGTGACTAATCACAAACACCGTTTTCCCCCGCCGCTTCAACTCCGGTAGCAACTGCTTGTAAAAAATATCCCGGAAAAACGGGTCTTGATCCGAAGCCCATTCATCAAACAAATAAATCGGTCTATCTTCCAAATACGCCGTCAGCAAAGCCAGCCGCTTTCGCTGTCCCTGAGACAAAGCCGTAGTTGACAAAACTCCATCTTTCACCTGAACTTTATTCTCCAAATGAAACTCTCGCAAATATTCAGCAGCCTGCTTGTCCAAATCGTGATTAGTCATCCCCAAAAGCCTTTCAAACAGATAAAAATCCGAAAAAATTGCCGAAAAATTCTGCCTGTACCACTCACGATTCTCATCAGTAATTGGCTGACCATCTAGGAGAATTTCTCCCGATTCAGGAATGTACAAACCAGTGATTAACTTAGCTAAAGTAGACTTACCGCTGCCATTCCCGCCAATTATAAACACCAATTGACCCGGATGAAACTTCAAATTCAGCTCGCCCAAACTAAAATTGCTGTCTTCTTTTTCTCCCGGATAGCTGTGAATTACTCGATTTAACTCCAGCGTCTCCCACTCAGCAGTTTGAAACAGTTTAACCGTTGAATTTATCTCAGCTTGACTCGCCAAAGCCAATCCCATCCTCTCTATCTTTTCCACAGAAGTATTAGCCCGAAAAATCGCCGGCAACCTTTGCAAAATATTGTTAAACGGAGACATCAAATAGGTACTTGTCAGAATGTAAGCTGACAAAACCGGAGTAGAAACAGGCACAAATTTGGGTAAACCAAACAGCAGCAAACCCATCAGCATAAAAAACAGCAACTGCCCAACTCCAATCGCAACTGCACCAGTATTCAAAGCAGTCACGTTATAATCGCGGGAAGCATCAGCACTCACCTGCAATTGTTCGGTAAAAAATTCTTGGCGGCGCAAGGAATGCAGTTTAAGTTCCTTAATTCCATCAGTAATACTGCGAAAATGCTTAAACAATATATCTTGTTCTTCTCTGGCTAAATCGAAGAATTTCCGCATTTTGCTGAGCAACAACTGCACCGTGCCAATCATCAGCACCAGAAAACCAAAGACAACCACAAAAACCGTCCCAGAAATCGTGCTTAAATAAGTTAAGCAGCCCACGACAACGGCGATATCAACACATAGAAAAGGAATTAAAAATATAGTATTAGAAAGCGTTCCCACATCATCTGTGAGAGTTGCCAGCAAGCGGTTAGCGCCCAACTCTTCCAAATTCCGCAAAGGAGTAGACAAAATGCCACGGCTCAAACTCAGCCGCAGATTGTAAACAGCTTCTTGAGAAAGGTAGATTAACAAAAATTGGGAGACAAAGCCACTCAAAAGAGCCAAGATTGCTAATCCCGCAAAATACCAGACTAAATTAGCATTGGAATTGTCGCTGATTGCCCGATTAATTAGGGAAATTAACATAGCGCTGCAACCGCCGCTGATTAAGCCTGTGAGTATGGCAATGGAAACATTTAACCAAGAAGCTTTTAACAGTAACCAAATTACATTCATCCTTTACCTCTATAATAATTCTTATCTGCTTTCAAGAACAGGCTTTTCGGCCTGTTCCACAAACAGTTAATTTTCTTGTGGAACAGGCCGAAAAGCCTGTTCATAAAAGGCTTATTGAGAATGTGGGGACATCTCAAATGCAACCAACTCATAAATATCAGTCATAGAAATTTGCACTCCCACAGAAGCAAAAGAAACTATTGCTGATTCTCCCTCATATTCCCGAAACAACCATTCATTTGATTCTGTTTTAATATATTGTGCGACTAAAAACTCAGATTGATTGACTAACACATATTCACGGAATTCAGGGATCGATCGATAAAACCGAAACTTATCCTCCGGATCAAAATTTTTGGTAGACTTAGAAAGCACTTCCACGATGAGCATCGGATTGAGGATCTCATCACTGCGCCCCTCGGTAAAAACTGGCTCCCCTTCAATCACCATCACATCCGGGTAAGTTCCGCGTCGGTACCGAGGAATCCACAACCGCAAACCGCTGATAAATACTTTTGCATTCTTCCCCCGCAAAGCAGTATGCAAACCAGCACAGATATTGCCTTTAATCTGGCTGCGATTAATCGTGCTGCCTGCAATTGGTACAATTTCTCCATCGCGGTATTCATTTATAAACTCGGCAGTTTCCTCTAACTTTCGATACTCATCTGCAGTATAAAACTTGTTGGGCTGATTTTTTACTAGCATTTTTGCCTCATGCAGCACTGGAAAATTCACCGAATTAGCAATAAAACAAACATGATGTGCGTTGTCGTGCAAACTGCGGGCTTTTTCCAAATCGTCACCAGCTTCGATTGTTACCAGCGGATGCAAAATTACCTCGGTAAACCGAATCTTTCCATCCTTTTGTGCCATCTTGCCCGTCGCTGCATCCGAGTAAGAGACTACCCGAATGCCAGCACGAGCGCACAAAGCAAGATAGCTCAACATATGACAAGCTGACAGTGCCATCAACAACAAATCTTCGGGATTGTACAGAGAAGCATCGCCCCGAAAAGTCGGGTCTGCCGAACCCACAAATGGCGGCTTACCCTCAATATTGATGGCATACTCACGAGAATAAGCGTCGTAAGATGAAGTAGAACCTTGACTGGCACCAGTCCAAACAGTGTTGATGCGGTATAGGTGTTCTTTAGTCATTCTCAATTACCCACTTTTCTCTGCGTTAATCTGCGTTAATCTGCGCTTAAAAATCATAATTAACAGTATCAGGAGTTACGCAAGTGTCATAATTAGTAAGGTGCGTCAGAGCGTAAACTCTTGATTACCCGTTGATAATGAAAGTCTGACGCACCCTACAAGTCGATAGTCCCCAGTTGGCATTAGTCCTAAGTATATCACAACAAAAAAGAAACGCCCAACTGCAAAGAGTCAGGCGTTTTCCACTATTTCAAAACCAGGAAAAATTAATCCCGGCGAGACACCAAATTCGAGTCAATTTTCGCACCCACAACAGGTTGCACATGACTCAAAGCCGACTGCAACATGGGAGTTTTGGTAACAGCATCATTAGCCAAATTAAACAAAGGGTTTGACAAAATTCCCGCCAATGTTGTCGCCACCAAAGTGAGTACAACACTGACTTGCAAAGGCCGCATTCCCTGAAGGTTCCAGCGAACTTCGGGATAATTTTTCACCGCGTCTGACATTTCTTGAGGTTCTTTTACTACCATCATCTTGACAACGCGGATGTAGTAGTAAATCGAAACTACGCTGGTAATTAATCCCAGAATAACTAAGCCGTAAAGTCCTGCTTGCCAGCCAGCCCAGAACAGATAGATTTTGCCAAAAAATCCAGCCAGGGGCGGAATTCCGCCGAGAGAAAGCAGGCAAATACTTAAGGCTAAAGTTAACAGCGGGTCTTTTTGGTACAAACCCGAGTATTCGCTAATTTGGTCGGTTCCAGTCCGCAGCGAGAACAGGATGATGCAGGCGAAAGCACCCAAGTTCATAAACAGGTAAACCAACATATAAAATATCATGCTGGAGTAACCGGCTTCGGTTCCTGCAATCAAACCCAGCATTACAAAACCGGCTTGGGCGATCGACGAATAAGCCAAAAGCCGCTTCATGCTAGTCTGGGCGAGGGCAACCACATTTCCCAACACCATGCTGAGAATGGCTAAGGCCGTGAACACGAACTGCCACTGTTCGATAAGTGCGGGGAAAGCAGTTGTTAACAAGCGGATTGCTAGGGCAAAACCTGCTGCTTTGGAACCGACAGAAAGGAAGGCAACAACGGGTGTAGGAGAACCTTCGTAAACGTCAGGAGTCCACTGGTGAAAGGGAACGGCAGAGATTTTGAAGGCGATTCCGGCGATCGCAAAAACCAAAGCAATCACCAAACCGAGAGATTGACCTTCATTCACAGTAGAAAGGTTAGCCGCGATCGCACTCAGCTTAGTTTCGCCACCAGACAAGCCGTACAGCAGCGACAGCCCGTAGAGAAACACCGCCGAAGAAGACGACCCAATTAACAAATATTTCAAAGCAGCTTCATTGGAACGCGGGTCGCGTTTTGTGTAACCCGTCAGCAAATAAGACGAGATACTCAGAGTTTCCAACGAAATAAAAATCATCACCAATTCATCAGCGCCGCTGAGGAACATTCCCCCCAAAGTAGCGGTCAGCAAAATGCCGATAAATTCCGCTAAAGCAGTACCCGTTTGCAGTACATAGCGGACGGATATCAAAATAGTGACAGCCGTACTCAAAGCGATAATTCCGCGAAACACTAAACTCAAGGCATCGCTGTTAAAACCGCCCAGAAACGAGATGGTATCCGTGTTATCCCACTGCAAACACAAGGCAGCGACGGCGGCCAGCAAACCCGCAACGGCAACGTAGGGAGTCCAACCCGAGGAACTGCGGCCTACGATTAAATCGCCGACGAGAACCACCAAGAGGGTGATGATGACAATTCCCTCTGGCAAGATAGTTCCAGCATTTAGCTGGGCAGCAAGAGTAGCAAAATCCATATTTTCAGGCAGGTTGGGTAGTACAAGCCGCAAAGGCTGTAAAGGGCTGTGAACTTGTAAAAATTCTTTACCAAACACAGATTGTAGCGGATTACAGCTTCGCGATCCCAATTGGGCGAGTGTTTGTTGCCGGAGAGTTGATACTCGGTAGCGGTTTTGCATACATTTGCGGGCATTGTAGAGATTGCCGCCTGATGTCACCTGGGACGAGAGTCGCGATCGACCATAACTGGCACAATGTAGAAAGTGAAACCAGTAATGTGGCATAACCGAAAGCATCCAGGATACAAGCCCCCGGATTCATTCCTTCGCAGACTCAGGACCCAGAAATAAAAAACCTGTATCCGATAAAGGAGCCCCCGAATTTATCCGTGGGGTCAATTCTTCAATTCTTCAATTCTAAAATCTAAAATCTAAAATCTAAAATCGATTGACCTCCAGTATACGATTAAATGTAGACACACTATCTATTAGCCTTAATCTATCTTACGTTTTTTTAGGTGGAGCTACTTAGAAGATGGTTTGGGAACTGCAACGGTGGTAACACGGACATTCGGATCGAGGGCGTCACCTTGAGAGTAAATATAATCAAATGCCGATCGATCTTTAAGCATATTTGCCCGCAAAAACAGGGCGCTCCAACGGGCGATCGTTTCAATACCCACGGCTCGCTCTAAGGTAGCAGTATTGCGATCGGGGTTCGCACCAGGGGGGTTATTAACATCGGTGATGCCGAAGTGATTTGCACCCATAACAGTAATCAAAGCTTTGGGTGGTGTTTGAATTTGGTCAAAGGTGCTTTGAGATCGATCGGGCAGGGCGACACCATCGATAGATCCTTGAATCAACGCCACTGCAATGCCATCATTAGCGATGCGTACAAATTCATTAGCAATAGGATTCCGCAAGTTAGCTCCAAAAAATGCAGCCGCTAATAGTTCTTTCGGGCGCGTAAATGGCTCTTGACACAAATACAATTCTGGGAGACATTTGTTAGCAATCACCGATAACCCCACTGCACCACCAAAAGAATGACCCAATAAACCAAGGCGCTGCGTATCGATAACAGACGCGATCGGGGATGTGGGCTTTGTGTTTTCGATCGCCATTTGCGACAAAACCGCCGCAATTTGCGAAGTTTCCGACGCCAAATTAGGCGGTGAAGTGGGATTGAAGGGCGAAGGGCGCAAATGGTTCGGAACGACTACCACAAAGCCGTACCGCGCCACATGGCTAGCGTAATCTGAATAAAATGATTTATCTACAAGCACACCTTGCAATAAAAGTACAATGGGGAAAGAGTAATTACCGGAATTAAGATCGGATGGTTTAGGATAATAAATATCAGCTAAATCTTTATTAGCCGATATAGTCGTACTGTAAAAGGTACTTTCTTTAAATGGCGGTGCATAATCGATTGTTGTGGCAAAGACTTTTCCCCCAAGGATAACCAACGCAGCAATTACACAAACAATTGCTAGGGTTTTTACTGAAAAAAGATCCTGGTTTAAATTCATCATTATTTTGGGTTTGAGAGTGCGTGCATAAGCTACTAAAAAAAAGCAATTTGGCGACTTGCCATTAAGGGAAAATTGTGTAAAGATTGCAAATCATAATGATATCATGTCCCCTCGATCGCAATTTTTGTAGGGGCGGGTTCACCCACAATACCTGCCAATAATTGACCATCTCAAAAACCCGCCCCGACCGGGATATTATGGTTAATCGATCGGACATGATATGACTCCTAAATAAACACGATTCACGATTTGACACCCTTTTTGACTACTTTTATTTTAGTGTGGCTTATAACCCGACCAAATCTTCTTTATAAAAACGTTTTTTAGAGTGGTCAATCGGAATTTCGATTGCCAAGGTCGCCCCTTGAGCCGGTACCGAAAGACAACGGAGTTGCCCGCCGTGCTCGCCCACTACGATAGCATAGCTAATCGATAACCCCAAACCCTTTCCTTTGCCCACTTCCTTCGTTGTAAAAAATGGCTCAAATATGCGTTGTTGAATATCTTCGGTTATGCCGGGCCCATTATCAGTAATATAAATACCCACTTGAAAGTCGGAGAGTAACTTGGTGCAAATAGTAATAGTAGGGATGGATCTGCTATCATCTACGTCATTTCCCCAACGTTTTGGGGATTGCAACGCATCAATCGCATTAGTCAGGACGTTCATAAAAACCTGATTCATTCGCCCAGCGAAGCATTCTATTGTTGGCAGAGCCTCATACTCTTTTACCACTTTAATTATCGTTTGATCTGCTTCAGCTTTCAGCCGATGCTGCAAAATCATCAGCGTACTCTCAAGTCCTTCATGGATATCCACCGCTTTCAAATCAGATTCATCAAGTCGGGAAAAATTCCGCAGCGATTGCACTATTTCTCCGATTCGGTCAGCTCCTATGCTCATAGAAGCAATTAGCTTCGGCAAGTCATTCCTGAGAAAAGTGAAATCGATTGCCTCCAGTTGTTCCTGGATAGCTGCTGTGGGATTGGGGAAATCTTCTGCGTAGAGTTGCACCAGCCTCAGCAAATCTTCAGTGTACTCCCTTACGGGCGAGAGGTTCCCTTTAATGAAGCTAATCGGATTGTTAATTTCGTGAGCTACCCCTGCTACGACATTCCCTAAACTTGACATTTTCTCGCTTTGGATGAGTTGAGCTTGTGCATTTTGTAACTGTTGTAGAGCCAGCTCTAGTTCTTGGGCTTTCTCTCGCTCTTTAGCCTCGGACTCCTGCAATCGCGCATTTTGCTCGTGCAATTTTTTTTGCAAACGCTGAATAGTTAGTTGATTTTCGACACGAGCTAAAACTTCTTCTAAATGAAATGGCTTGGTGATGTAGTCTACTCCTCCCACAGCAAATGCTTTGACTTTATCCAACACTCGATCTAGGGCGCTCAAGAAAATAACTGGAATACCCGAAGTTCTGCCATCCGCTTTTAAATGTTGGCAAACTTCGTAGCCATTCATCTGGGGCATCGTGATGTCGAGCAAAATCAAATCGGGTGGGGTAGAACGCGCTGCTTTTAAGGCCATATCCCCGTTTATTACGCCCCGAACTTTATATCCTTTGTCGCTCAGCATAGTGGATAAAAGACGCAGGTTGTCTGGGGTATCGTCAACCACTAAAAGATTGGCTAAATGAGATTTTAATTGATGACTGCTCATGGAATCATTTCTTCAGTTAAGTTAGTAATTTTATCAAAACGAAAGTTGTTAGCCCAATCAGCGATGGTCTCCGCGAAAGAAGTATTAGATTCGGGGATTGCGGCGACCAAACTTAAAATCAGCTCTGCATCAGCATCGATAGCTCCTTGATGTAACTGTATCACCCACTCCGCAGGCATTGTCGCCAAAGTAGTCCTTAAATTTCCCGTTTTTTCCCCTTCTTTTACACTCAAGTCTTGACCCTCAAGCTGAGATAATGTAAAGTTCGGTAAATCTTCATAAATATACTGTACCCCTAAATGTTCCGCCATTTTGGCAAAAATAATTTCTTCTTGGAAAGGCTTGCTCACAAAATCGTCACAGCCTGATGATAAAACAATGGCTCGCTCTTCCTCAAAAGCGCTAGCGGTCAACGCAACAATCGGGGTAGCCTCATCTTGCATCTTGGCTTTAATTTGTCTGGTGGCCTCATACCCGTCTATCACAGGCATTTCCATATCCATCCAAATTAGGTGAGGTTTCCAAGTTTCCCAGATGCTAATAGCTTCTTGACCATTTACTGCTTCGCACACCTCCAACCCAAGCGGTTTGAGAAGATGAACCAATAGCAAACGGCTCTCCCATTTATCATCAACCACCAAGATGCGATATGAGGGTTGGTTGGGTTCTAAACCAATTACCCGCCTTTTTGATTGTCGAGGTTGAACTTCAGCCATCTCAGGGGAGCTAATTTGGATATCAAAACTAAAAATTGTTCCTCGATTCAAGGTACTGCTGACGGTAATGTCTCCTCCCATCAGTTGTACGAATTGTCTGCTGATGGGTAAACCCAAGCCTGTTCCTTCTTGAGATTTCCGACCGGCGTCCGTTTGCACAAAAGCCTTAAATAGAGAATCTAGCTCAGTAGGAGCAATGCCGTAACCAGTGTCTTCCACTTCAAACGTAATAGTCCGTGGTTCGTTGTCTGTTGGGGACTTTTGTTTCGCACTAATGGCTGCAACCCGAAGCGTTACACTTCCCTTCGTAGTAAACTTTATCGCATTTCCTAACAGATTAATTAAGACTTGACGCAATTTACTTTCGTCAGTTTTTACATACTGCGGAATGTTAGAATTGATGTGCCAAATGAGCTGTAAATCTTTAGAATCAGCTTTGAGTTTGAGCATTTCTTCGAGAGAATGGAGCAAATGATACAGGTCAAAGCTAGTAGGATTTAAGGTAATCCGACCTGCCTCGATTTTAGACATTTCCAGCACGTCATTAATCAGCGTCAGCAAATGCTCCCCAGAACGACTAATGATGCCTATCTGTCCCTGCTGTATGCGAGAAAGGGATGAGTCGCGGGCTAACACTTGGGTAAAGCCGAGAATTGCATTGAGGGGAGTTCGCAGTTCGTGACTCATTTTTGATAAAAATTCGCTTTTAGCCTTGTTAGCCGCATCTGCTACTTCTTTGGCTTGTTGTAAGGCTGCCTCTGCTTTTTTACTTTCCGTAATATCGCTTGCTGTGCCAGTTATTCCTAAAATATTTCCCTCGGAATCCCGCACTACAATTGAATTAAACCGGAGATTGATAGGTCTACTATCTTTAGCTAATTGTATAGTTTCATACTGAAATACGGACTCTCCCTTCAGCATACGTTGGAATATCTCGTTATCTTTGGGAAGTTGTTCAGGTAGCTGAAAATCACTGAATTTTCGCCCTATCATTTCTTCAGGGCAGTAGCCAAAAATCTGTTGGACGGCAGCGTTGACGAAGGTATAACGCCCTTCAGCATCAAGTGACCAAATCATATCCTGCGATGTTTCAACTAAGTCACGGTATTTAGCCTCGCTTTCTTTGAGCGCTTCTTCTACCCTTTGACGATCGGTAATGTCGTTAGTGACTAAGAGAATACACGCTTCTCCACCCAGCTCAATAATATCTGCTGATACCAGCATCTTCCTCACCTCGCCTGCGGAAGTACGACAATCAAATTCCTGATTGCGAAGCACTCCTGATTCTTGCAATAGCTGTTTGTATCTGTCACATTCTTCTAAATTAACCCAAAAATTCAACTCAATTGCTGTAAAACCAATTACCTGTTCGCGAGAGTAACTAAAAGTGCTGAGGAAACTGTCGTTCACTTCGATGTAGCGTCCATCTGCAAACCGGGCGATCGCGATCGGGTTAGGACTGGAACGAAAGGCTGTAGAAAACTTTTCCTCAGACTTGCCCAAGGCTATTTCTGTCTGCATTCTAACAGCGATTTCCTGTTGCAATTCTTGCGTTCTTTCTATAACCTTACGTTCCAGCGTTCGGGAGTATTCCCCTAATTGATCGTAAAGTTGAGCATTCTCAATGGAAATAGCAATTTGGGCAGATAAAATTTTTAACAATTCTAGGCGATCGGTAGTAAAAGCCCCTTCAGTCAGGTTATTTTCCAAATAAAGAAGGCCTGTCAGCTTACCTTGGTGCAGCAGAGGAGTGCAAAGAATAGACTTCGGTTGAGTGGCTGCAATATAAGGATCGC
>NZ_JAUBTI010000019.1:0-96384 GCF_036702415.1 Microcoleus sp. D3_18a_C4
CGTCCTTTTTGGACGGGCGGGACGCCCATCCCACAATAACAATTAAAATTGTAAGTTATTTAATTCGCGATCCTAAGCGGAGGAATTTGACCGGGCATGATATCCCGCTTGCATAAATCACTCGATAGGTTTTCAAAATGTTCGATCGCAGATAGGGATTTTTTAACTGCTTTTTTTCCACCAAATCTACAGAACGGTGAAATAAATCCTCTATTTCTTCCTGCATACTCAATAAATGAGACAGCGTGAGGCGGTGGGATGGCTCGTAAGTAACTAATACATCCACATCGCTATCAGGGCGAAAATCATCCCGCAGCACCGAGCCAAACAGGGCAAACTCGACTATGTTCCAGCGCTGGCAAAATTGCGCGATCGCATCCAGAGAGACTTTTAATCGATCGCTCACTACATATTGTAAATCCGATTGCAACTCAATCATGCGCGAGAAAACCTCCAACGAGAGCAACTAACGTCTGAGCTAAAGTGAAGCAATGGCATCGCTAACTTTCACCATAAGTGTCATCGGATCGATCTGCGAAACAGTAAACCCGCACTTCTGGTAAAACTGCTTCGCATCTTCGGAGATAGCGTGTACGAGAATTACCCGTATCCCTGCAATCTCAGCAGCTTGCAAAGTGCGAAGAATTGCATCCCGCAGCAAAGCGCGTCCGATGCCGCAGCCTTGCCAGTTGCGATCGCAGGCAAGCCTTCCAATCACCATAACAGGAATCGGATCGGGCATATTGCGCCGGACTTTACCCGTTGCAGCAGTTTGTGCTATTGCTCCAGTTGCAAGACAATAGTACGCAATGACTGCTTGGCGATCGCACAAAACATAAGTCCGTGAAGCCCCCTCTGACTCATTTTTCAGAGCGCGGCGCTTGAGCCATTCATCTAACTGAATGTTGCCTGAATCAAAGGTCTCAATTTGATGTAACGAGTTCAGTTTTTCAGGCGGGCAGAGTGGGTCTAAATCTCGATCTAATCCCACGGAGATTTTGTTTTTAGTAATGCGTTTAGCTTCTGATTTGGCGTCGGCGGTGCATCCAGCAGCGCCAAAAATTGCTTAAATTTAAGTTCATCTAACCCAAAAAAACAGCGGTCTAGAAGAACATCTTGAGCTTTTTGGTAAGCTGATTCAAGCATAAACTCCGATCGGCTCTTTCCCTGTAATTGGGCCGCGCGATCGATTACAGCGCGTTGATTCGGCTTAGCCCGAATGTTGATTGTGACATCGCGGGTCTGGCTGACTGATTCTTCAGATGCTGGCGGGTGCATAACAGTTACCTGTGGCTAGATACAGTAGTAATTAGAGCTAGTAGCCCTAGCATATTTATAATATTATGATTTTTTGTATACACAATGTCAACACATCTACTGAAATCTGCGATCGCGGATCTAGTTAACCGCGATGGAATCGTGAACTCACGCATTGTACGGGCAGCCTCCGCCGCCCCTGAGACAGGAGCGGCCTAAGTCCTGATGTTGCCTTTCTAGGCCTGTTTTTGATAGTTGACACAAATTTTTTAAACTTGTGTTAACTCTTGACTTACAGACTTACACAGTGAAAATATGCTAAGACGCAAGCAACAAACAAACCAACCTATGAACTTTTCCAAGAACTCAGGGGGCAAAAGTGCCACATCCCCAAAAATCAACTCAACACAGAATCTCGCCGTCGGAGGATTGCGGAAATTACTTTTTGCCGCCGGAATAGCCTCTCTGTGCGCTAGCTGTCAAAATCCTCAAGCACCCACCGCCACAACTCCCGGAGGCAGCCCCGGAACCAGCCCCGCAGCCACTCCCGTCGCAGTCAGCAGCCCCGGAGACCCAAATACTGTCAAAATTGTCTCCATGCTGCCCATGACAGGCAGCGCCTTGGGTCAAGCTCAAACAATGGTCAACGGCATCCAACAAGCCCTCGCCGAAACCAACTCCAAAGCTTGCGACGGCAAAATCCAAATCCAATACGAAGTTTACGATGACGCCACCGCCGCCGCCGGCAAATGGGACCCGGCCCAAGTAACCTCGAACTCCAACAAAGCCGTGGCTGACGCTTCGGTAGTTGCCGTCATCGGTCACTATAACTCCGGTGCCGCCAAACTTTCCATTCCCGTGCTCAACCAAGCTAACATCGTCATGATCAGTCCGGCCAACACTTATCCGGGACTGACTAAACCAGGAAAAGGCGAAGCCAAAGAACCCAACGTTTATTATCCCGCTGGCACTCGCAATTTCACCCGCGTTGTCCCCGCTGACGACCTTCAAGGGGCTGTAGCTGGCAACTGGGCGAAATCTTTGGGCGTGCAAAAAGTCTACATTCTCGACGACCAAGAACTCTACGGCAAAGGCATCGCTGATGTTTTTGAAGCAACTTCTAAAAAGTTGGGAATTCAAGTCCTCGGAAGAGAGGGAATTGATATTAAAGCTAGCGACTATAAGGCGTTAATGAATAAGATCAAAGCTTTAAATCCCGACATGATTTACTTCGGTGGCACTACTCAGAGCAACGCCGGACAAATAATTAAAGACATGAGAAATGTTGGGATGGCGGCTGATGCAGTTAAGTTCATGGGGCCCGATGGCATTAAAGAGCAAGCTTTAATTGACGCGGCTGGCAAAGATGCGGAAGGAATTTACGCTACTTTTGGCGGCTTGCCTCCTCAAGAATTGACTGGTGCGGGCGCGAAGTGGTACGAAAGTTACAAGGCAAAATATAATGCTGAACCGGAAGCTTATGCAGCTTATGCCTATGAAGCTGCTAAAGTTGCGATCGGCGCAATTAATAAAGTTTGCAAAAATGACCGCGCTGCTATCCGCGAAGCTGTCTTGGCAACTAAAGACTTTAACGGGGTACTCGGCACTTGGAGTTTTGACACCAACGGCGACACGAGCTTGACTACAATGTCAGGAAATGTTGTTAAAGGTGGCAAGTGGGAGTTCGTGAATGCGCTCAAGACGGAATAATTAATTAGAAGGAAGAGGGAAGTTCGGCAACGGATTTTATAACGGATGTAACGGATGTAACTGAGATCTTGCACCATTCTCAATTAGCCGTAGGGGCGGGTTCGCCAACAGCCTTAAAGCTTGCAAATAGGTTCTATAAACCCGCCCGACCCCACGAAAAATCCTCTTATTGATATTGCTGCAAGATGTCATATGTAACGGATATCGGGAAGAAGGAAGAAGGAAGAAGGGATAATAAAAGATTATGCCTTTTTCCTTCTCCCTCCAATGTCCGATGCCCGATTCCCAATTCCCAATTCCCAATTCCCAATTCCCAATTCCCAATTCCCAATTCCCAATTCCCAATTACTCAAAAACATGAAGAACTGGAAAAGTATTCTCTTATATCTAGGTGTAGCTTATATAGTTTTGTTGTTAGGCCCGATCGCAGGATTTGATTTGCCAAAAATCGTTGGAGAAATAGTCAGCAATCCTGAAGTTTTTATCCAACAATTATTAGTTGGTCTGGTCAACGGCGCGCTGATTGCAATTATTGCTTTGGGTTACACTATGGTTTATGGCATTATTGAGTTAATCAATTTTGCTCACGGCGATTTGTATATGTTGGGTGCTTTTGCTTCCCTAACCGTGTTCGGGGCTTTTGGGATGCAAGATGGCGCACCTTTGGCTATTGCTATACCGGTGATGTTAGTTGCTTTAATTGTATGTTCGGTGTTTTGTGCTGGACTCAATATTGTTGTGGAAAAGTACGCTTATCGACCTTTGCGAAATGCTCCTCGTTTAGCTCCTTTAATTTCAGCGATTGGAGTTTCTTTTATTTTCCAAAATATGGGGCTGTTTTGGGGAGGATTGAAAGCTTTTATTCCGGTGATGGGTTCTAATTCTGCTGCGCCGAAAAGTTTTCCCGATTTGTTGCCGCGAGTTGATATTTTCAAAGCTTTGGGAATTCAAACGAGTATTGTATTTACTACGAAAGATTTAATTGTGTTGGTGGTGGCGGTGGTATTGATGGTTTTGCTTCATGTGTTTGTGCAATACACTCGTCTGGGAAAGGCGATGCGGGCAACTGCTCAAAGCCGCGATGCTGCTAAAATTATGGGAATTAATGTGGATCAGATTATTGCTCTGACTTTTTTGATTGGGGGAGCTTTGGCGGGTTCGGCTGGGATTCTGGTTGGTCTGTACAACAATACTATTGTTTTTACGATGGGGTTTACGGCAGGTTTGAGGGCTTTTACGGCGGCGGTTTTGGGGGGAATTGGCAATATTGTCGGGGCGATGTTAGGAGGGGTTTTGATTGGGTTGCTGTCGTCTTTGAGCGATCAGTATTTGTCGAGCCGCTGGACTAATGCTTGGGTGTTTGGGGTTTTGGTGGTGATTTTGGCTTTTCGGCCTGGGGGTTTGTTGGGCGAGAATGTTCAGGAGAAGGTTTGAAGGTGCTGGGTTGAAAAAATGGCAAAAGACATTTATCATTATAATGTAAGGGCTGCCTTAGAAAAGGACGGGTGGATAATTACAGACGATCCTCTGACTCTACAATTTGGTTCGCGCGGTGTGTTTGTGGATTTGGGAGCTAAAAAGCTGTTAGCAGCCGAACGCGAGGGACAAAGAATTGCAGTTGAAATCAAAAGTTTTGTCGGCAAATCTCTAGTAAAAGATTGGGAAAATGCGATAGGGCAATACATTTTGTATTTAAAAATACTATCTAAAAAAGAACCCGATCGCACCCTCTATCTAGCAATTACTGAAGAGATTTATACCAGCTTCTTTAAGGAAGATATCGTACAAGTTGTACTTGCAGACGGAGTAATCAAAATTGTCGTTGTCGATACTATTCAGGAGGTTATTACCAGATGGATAAACTAGACAAATACCGCGACTTAATTTATAAAATTCTGTCGTACTATGCCAGCCTACCGTACAGATACGCCGAGATTAATAACAAAGTCATTGTCAGCGAAGACCGAAATGATTTTTTATTGATGAGTGAAGGCTGGGAGGGCCAAAAGCGACTTCACTACTGCCTCGTTCACGTTGAAATTCGCAACGGCAAACTCTGGATTCATTATGACGGTATTGAAGACGGGATTACCGATGAATTACTGGAGGGTGGGGTTCCTGAAAATTGCATTGTTTTGGCATTTCATTCGCCGGAAGTCCGCAAACATACCGGATTTGCGATCGCCTGAAAAATCCCCTTGCAAAATATCGAGTTAACCTGCGCTATCAAATTAAATATTCCCTGGTTTCAACCAGCCAAAAACTTCGCCTAAAGTCAACTGCATTTCCGGCATAAAATTGGGCATCGGAAGTATATCTGTTGGTTCTTGCAAGGAAATAGGCTGCTGCCTTGCGGGATAGGCTAAAATGTTTTTTTCATCCGGATCGAGCAACCAACCCATCTGACAGCCGGCATTCAAACAGTGCAAAATATTGTTTGTGACTTTGGTTTGGCTTTGGGCTGGGGACAATATTTCTATTGTCCAGTCTGGGTGAGCATTAAATGTATTGGCAATTTCGCCGTCAGCGTCTAGGGGAATGCGATTCCAAACAAAAATCGCGACATCGGGGACAATAGAACGTCCGCCAAACGTGCAGCGAAGTTCTGGTAGGGCTAGGGCAATTTGCGGTTTCTCTGCGATGTCGTTGGTGACTGTTACGAGTCTTCCTTGTAGTTTGCTGTGTTTTCCTTGCGGCATAGGTTTTTGGACGATCGCACCTTTGATGTATTCGCTAGCGGGTTTGGTTTCTGGGAGTTGCAAAAACTCGTCGAGGGTGATAGTTTTTTGAGGTGCTTGTACCATATAGCGATCGCCCGTTTGAAGTGTGTTGCGGTAACAGTTCCAGTATATTTGAAGTTTCGTCACTTTTGGTGCAATAATCGAACTCAAAAGACTCTAAACTGTAGCTAGCCCGATCGCCAGTTTCTAAAACCAACACTCGATGCGAGAAGAATATGATTTTTTTCTTCCTTCTTCCTTCTGACGAATACCTCACGCCTGATAATTAATCCGTGTATCCGTGTCAAAATCCGTGTCGTGCCTTCATTCTTCCTATGTCAAAAAAAATAATTAATGCGATCAAATCGACTGGTATTTTAGGGGCGATCGCCTCTTTGACTGTTTTGTTATTCGGCGGTTGGAGCGGCACTGTGATCGGCTGGCTGATGGGTACGGCTGCGGGCTTTATGAGCTGTCGGGATCAGAAGGTTTACAGCCCCAAAATGGGTGCGACTATCGGCAGTTTAGCGGGTTTGGGATTGGGAGTTTGGCTGTTAGTTGCGAGTGTGGTAGAAGGGGTTTTGATTAGACCTTTGTCGGGTCAACCTGCTGTTGCTTTGCCGACGACGCTGCTGTACGGGATTTGCAGTTTGACGATCGCAATTTTGACAGCTACGTTAATGGGTGCTTTGCAGGGTTTGCAGGGGGAACGCCAGCGACTGGCAACTCTGGTGACATTAGCTTTTATTCTAATTCTGTTTCCGTTTATCGACATTCAGGCTCAGACTGGCTGGATTGCTACTGTAGTACAGATTCAAATCTTTATTATGTTGGCGCTGGGTTTGAATATTACTGTGGGTTTTGCGGGTTTGTTGGATTTGGGATATGCGGCGTTTTTTGCGATCGGCGCTTACACGACGGCTTTGCTATCTTCTGGACAGTTAAATATTGCTTGGAATTTTTGGGTGGTACTGCCGATCGCGGCCGGTGTAGCTGCGATCGCGGGCGTAATCCTGGGTATTCCCACACTGCGGCTCAAGGGCGATTATTTGGCGATTGTTACCCTCGGTTTTGGCGAAATTATCCCGGTTGTCTTTAGGAATTTAACGGCGATTCGCATCGACGAACCAGTCTCGAAGATTGTTGCGGCGGTTTTGGGTAAACCTGAGTTGGTGCTGTGTCTGGTTGGGTGCGATCGACCTTTTAACCTCACCGGCGGCGAAGCGGGAATAAACCCGATCGGGCGTCCATCTCTCCCCATCGTCGGCACTTTCAGCACCGGCAACTACTTTCCCTGGTACTACCTAATTTTACTGCTAGTTGTCTTCGCTTACTTCATGATTTCGCGGCTGCGAGATTCCCGCTTGGGCAGGGCGTGGAATGCCATGCGCGAAGATGAATTAGCGGCTAGTGCGATGGGGATTAACCTCGTCAAAACCAAACTTTCGGCTTTTGCGATGGGAGCGACGTTTTCGGGCTTTGCAGGCGCATTTTACGCCGCCTATATCAGCGCAATTTTTCCCAGCGTTTTCGATTTCTCGGTGTCGGTAATCATCCTGTGTATGGTGATTTTAGGCGGTTTGGGCAACATGACCGGGGTGATTTTGGGCGCTATCATTATCATGTCTGCCGATCGACTTTATCTGCCACAATTAGCGCAAGTCCTCAAGGGTTTTCTGAATACTTTTGTACTCCCCAGGATTGCAATTCCCCAGTTGCGAGACTTTCTGGCCACCAGTTTAGACCCGATTCAAATGCGCTTATTTCTATTCGGCCTAACTCTTGTTGTCATGATGCTCGTGCGGCCGGAAGGACTGATTCCTGATAAAATACACCAAGCTGAACTGCATTCGGATGCTGAAGCGAGCAATGAGTCTTTAGCCGATGCGAGAAGTCAATAAGTAGGTAAGGGCAAAAACCATAGTATTTTGTAGGCGGGTTTAGCTAAGAATCTAGGATGCAACTCACATTTTGCACCATTCTCAAGAACAGGCTTTTCGGCCTGTTCCACAATAAAATTCACTCTTTGTGGAACAGGCCGAAAAGCCTGTTCATAAAAACCTTATTTAGAATGGTGCAACATCTCAGATACAAGGAAGTTTAGGGGTGTAAAAACCCCCTCCCCATCTAATGTTTATTTGTCACCAACTACTTAGTAAGGGTGAAAGATTAGCCATGAAAAATGTAACTGGTACTGCTTTTATCGTTGCGGAATTTAGAGCAGAAGAGAATGAAGAGGCAATTCCTCTGTATACTGATCATGTAGTAAAAATATGGCTGAATGAGGAAACAAAAAAAGTAGCTAGCCACATAGCTCAAAGCTCTCCCGCCGCTAAAGAAATGGTTAAGTTGCGGACTAAATATTTTGATGATGTTTTGTCCAATCAAATTTTAGGAGGTTGCAAGCAAGTAGTTATTTTAGGTTCTGGCTTGGATACTCGCGCTGCTAGAATTAATGGAGAAAAAGTGATTTATTTTGAAATAGACGATCGCGCGACTCTTCAATTAAAAGAAGAAAGTCTCAAAGCTAACAAAGTTACTGCTAATGTTCGCTACATCCCCGGCGATTACATAAAAGACGGTTTAATCTCCTTGCTCAAACAGAGTGAATTTGATTTCGCTCGACCGACCTATTTTTTGTGGGAAGGCAACACTACTTTGGTTGACAAAAAAGATGTAATAGTTGTGTTAGAACAAATTCGCGACAATGTTCCTAATTTTCGAGTGTCCTTTGATTATATGTCGGAAAAGGTGATTTTCAGAACGACGGGCTACCAAGATATCAATGATTACATAGATAAATACGAAAGTATGTATGCACCGTGGATTACTGGGTTTGAAAAGATTGCAGCTTTGGCTGACGAACTCAATCTCAAAGTTATTGAAAACTTTTCGACTGCCGATTTACACGCACAATATCGCCCTGGCCGTTCGCTAGAATCTAATCTTTTTAAGTTCTATTTTGTCTGTACGTTAGAAAATGTAGTAGGGTGCGTCAATCGATTTTAGATTTTAGATTTTAGATTTTAGATTGACCCCACGGATAAATGCGGGGGCTTGAAGATTTTCGATTTTCGATTTTGGATTGATTCCACGGATAAATCACGTGGCGGGTACCACCTTTGAAATTCTTGGTCACTCAAGAGATTTGAGTCAACTCACACAATTTGCTGCTGACGCACCGCAGAGTACAGACGATCGCACTTTGTCGGTACCCTAGAAAATGCAGGAGGGTGCGTCAGTGATTTCTTGGACAATCGCAAACCATTTATTAGGTCAAGCGAATTCGTAAAGAATCAATAAGACCCTGTTTAGCCAACCAATCTTTTACCTCTGGCGTTAAAAGTCCCAGGGTAGCACCCTCATTAGCAGCCACTCTCAGAAAACGAAGCACTGCTTCAGGAACCTCATCAGCATTTAAGCTATCCCAGCACTGCTTTAATTCCTCAATTAGCCGATCGACTTTATCAAAATCCTCCCTGCTTTGGGGAATTGAGTTAGACTTGCGAATTTGCACATCTAAATTTCTAATTCGTTGGACAGTTGGCTTAAATGCCGAAACTCGATCCAGCACATTCAGGAATTCCTTATTCGTGTTCGGCATCTTTTCAGTTCGGTACAGCCCCCAAGCTTGACTCAATTGCTCTCTCAGAGCTTTTTGTAAGTCCTTTACCCGAGAGTCAAAATTATTTCTGTTGAAATTTTCATTGTCTATAATCCACTCAGGATTTTTTTTAAATTCTGCCTCAACATTAGCAATAAATGTCAGCAAAATCTCAGCCTTTTGAGTTAAATCAAAATTGGCAATTCCTCTTTCGCGAAAAGCTCTTAAAGATTGCACAAAAAGTAGAGTTCCAGTGACAGCTTGCTCGATCTGTTTTTGTCGAGAGTGAAACCCTTCATAATTCTCTGCATACTTCCGAAGATTAATTGTCTTTTGAGACAACTCACTCAATTGATAGGATTTTTCTAGAAGCATATTGTCTATCCTTTAACCTCAGTAATTAGATTCCGCAGTTTAGCCAATCCATCTTGAATAGCTCTATGGCTCGATTCTACCGTTCCACCGCCTGACACTTCTAACTCCTCAATCCGGTCATTAACCTCGGCTAGAGAAGCATCAAGAAAATTATTGGTACTATTGAGAAATTCAGAAGATTCTGTCATTGCTTTTTGATGATTTTCGCTGAGATACTTGAGCAGCTTCCCAGGTTGAATGTCTGGACTATCTTTTTCAATTTGCAAGCGTTTCATGGTATCTACATAGCTAGAAAGCTCGATCGCCTTAAACTGTTTCAAGACAGGTATTAGGTCATCGAAATTTTTCTCCCCCCGAACTACACCTGCTTCTTTGGCTCGCTCCATTGCCTGTTTTACAACATCATAAACCTCCTTTTTATTGAGATTTTCTCCTAATTCAGATACTAGGGAACGATAAACAGCAAGTTGCCGATCGCACTCTTCTTGAATCGCTTTTTCTAGCATTTCATCCACAGCTTGACGCGCTTTATCAATTTCCGAGAACTTCTCCCGAACATCGGCCGGAATTTCAGATTGAGGCTGCCAAGATTTGCTAACCTGCTTCAAAGGTTCCAAAATTTGAACAGTATCAATAATTTGAAATTGTGTAGAGCTTCCTTTCGTGCAAGCGGTTCGACTCCTAACAATGTCTAGTAAAGCATCGCGGTGTTTTTGTAAAGTACCAAATAGCTTTTTCCAAGTAGCTGAACGATTTTCTAAATCTTTGGGCTCTAGTTTGAGAAACAAAGCATTGATCGAATCTTCAGTAGAATTGGTAGAATGTCCTGCCATTGTGGCGGCGATCGCCAGTAGCTCAACTGCAGCAGGTACAGGGTTCCAAGGTTCCCCAGACTCGCGGGGATACAGGCGAATTTGCTCTAAAACATATTGACTCCATTTTTCCAGTTGTTTGGCGTAGGTGCGAAAGTAGCGAGATCCATCGGGGAACCTCCAATGCTTGTAATGGCTGTATTGCAACATACCTTGAAAGGCGATCGCGGTTTCCCGAAACTCATCTGCATCATCAGGATTCAGAGGAAGAGATAGTTTAACTCCAGAAATCGTCTCCCTCGTCACTTTTCGACTATAAAAAGTAATATTTCTGCTTTTAAAATATGTCGTCCCACTACTAGCAAAAACCCCCTTAAGCAGCATTTCCGTATCCCATTCGATCCGCTCGCCGATAGCTGAGTAAATCAACGGCCGCAGTTCCCCAGCGAGATCTTGCGGGAAACTTTCTTGAGTGTTGTTCCACCTATCAAGAAATTCTTTTTGCCTAGTCAGCTTGTCGGGAACTTGTCCGGCTGCTGCCAGATTTTTTTTAGTTTTAGATTGTGACTCAACTTGATACTTACTAACAGAAGACCTAGACTCTTTAGCACCCGAAATAGATGATGATTTTTTTGTAGGCTGAACCTTCACGCCCAGCGCCGGAATATCAAATGCAGAGTGAACTTCTGGGTGCAAATCGCAAAGCTCGTTACTATCCGTCCACAAATCTAGGAGAATCTGGCGGCGATCGCTATTTTCTGGATCTTTCGCTTGAATATCTCCCTGAACAATTGCACTCAGCCGCATTTTGCCAAAGTGTTCTCGAACAGAAATAGCAGGAAACTCTCCGCCCTCGATATCAGCAGCAGAATTTTCTAGCGTCCACTTAAGAACATCTTTAATCAAAATCCGAGGGTTAAAATTGCCGGGATTGACTCTAGAAAGCATTTGTTCTAATCCTTCAGGCGTAAAAGGATACAAACCCAAAGCGTCTGCTTCTGAAAAACCTGCATGACAAGCTAATTTGTGTTCGCATTCATTGCAAGCACTAGGTAGAGATTCTCGATCCGCACCTTCGCGATTGCGAGAGTCAGCCCACCAATTTTGAATTGTTTTATCCTCCAAACGCACGGCGTTGAGATATCGACCCACAAATTGTTTGATATCTGCATAATTCACTAAAGATTGTTCGCCAACTGTGCCAAGGTCAAGATTAACGCTAAAAGTAATCCGCTGTTTTACAGTATCTAACCTCAAACTGTCAAAATAGCCCGTAGTACAAGCTAACGCCGTTCGGATCGCGCACAAATGTTTGCCACCCGCTTGTTGAGGTCGCGCTAACACAGCTTCTAAAACTTCGCGATCGATGCCTTGCAATTTAGCAAAATCTTCAATCAGCAAAACTAACTCTATTCCTTGTTGGGCTAAAGTTTCGCGAACTTCCCCCATCAATCTTTGTAAATCTTCCCGCCCCAAGCTCAAAACCTGAGCTATGGCTTCATCTAAATGTCGGTTCAACCAATCTACAGTTGCCCTTTGAATATCCTCATCGCCGATGAGTAAGCTATAAAATTCCCGCGCAGACTGCCCAGCTTTTTGCAAGTTTAAAACATTGAGAGGCAAGTCATTTAGCGAAAAATGTCTCCGTTCTTCCACAACTTCTACCGTATCTCGCTGTCCGAGAATGTGGATAACTAATTGATGGATAATACCCCCATCCTTTAGCCAGTATTCTTTTCGGAAAAATGGATCGTATAGGAAAGAATCAACAGCACCAACTAGGTAATCTTCCACGTCCGACAGTTTTGTGCGATCGCCCCGACCGTTTGGGCCAACAGCAGCCGCAAGCTGATTCAGAAGTTGTTCCCGCGCTTGCGCTTCTGTCAAGCTGCTAGTGGCTCGATTTAAACGCTGCCGGTATTCATCAAAAGTTGCTCCTGCCATCCCTTCTAATATTAAACTGAGAATATCTTTGAGATTCGTTCCAATTTTGGGTATGAGCAAAACTCGGCGCTTTTGGGTCGATTCAATATTGGCGGCCAGCCAGCGAATCAGGTGAGATTTTCCCGTCCCCGAACTGCCTAAAACTGGCACGAAAGCGAAATCTTGTTCAGCGAGAAAGTCTTTCAGAAATTGTTCCTCACTGTAGGTAACACGCGACGGTGCATCGATAAGTTCCTGGCGGTACATGGCAATTGGATGGTGAGTTGCCAGAAATATACTATCTGGAGTTTGGGTAGCCTCCACACCCATTACGCGGCGAACGCGATCGACATCCCAGCACACAAACTTTGTAAATGTCATAGTTCTACTCCCGTCCAAATAATATGAGAAAATCCTTCTTCATTTCCTACCCCGGGAAAGATGAATAAATCGGCATCAGACTCTTTTACAAGCTTGATGCACTTATCATCCTGAAGGCGAAATAAAGCAAATGCCGTGCTAGTTGATAAGTGATTGGGTAAGCGAAAACCAAGTTTTTCTTCTACCTGTTCTCGAAATTTTCCCGTTTCAAACAGAGGACATTTTTGAGCTAGGCGATCGATAAACTCTCTGATTGAAAGTTTAGCTTTTGCTTCTCCTTGAAATAAATCCTTTAAATTTCGTCTGAGATAAGCAGTTGGCTCAGCCACAACAAGTTTTTTGTTGGAATCTGAAGCATGACCCCAAGCAAACCCTAAATAACACATCCAGTCCTCGACTTGACCAAACAAACTATTGCTGGATATTTTCAAATCTAAAGACTCAGCAACTCCCTGCTCTGCGACACGCTGTTCTACTTCTTGCCATGTACCGGGAGCATCATAAA
Organism: Microcoleus sp. D3_18a_C4; assembly: GCF_036702415.1. Classification (NCBI taxonomy): domain Bacteria; kingdom Bacillati; phylum Cyanobacteriota; class Cyanophyceae; order Oscillatoriales; family Microcoleaceae; genus Microcoleus; species Microcoleus sp. D3_18a_C4. The sequence goes on from NZ_JAUBTI010000019.1 coordinate 13,288, forward strand.
TATCCTGTGCTAAATACCATGCTATTAACCGACCTAAATCTTCTTCATCTTCGTTATCAGAAGCAAACAATAGCTGTACCAGCGTATCGGGTAACAGTTTATCACCCATTTTAGGATGTCGAGATGCTTTGGGAAGCTCAAAATTTATAGCAATATCATCATTCTCTGCGATTAATAAGCGACATTTTATGCTTTCTCGCAGTGCAGCATCAAACATCGGATATTCGGCACTTTTGTTTCTCCCTTCTGACAATTCATGTGGAGAAAGCAGCCGAGTGAGTTTTTCTTTGTTTTCGCGCTGTTTGGGTGCTTCAAGTAAATATCTAAATATTCCTCGCATTCTGCTAGGAGTAGCCAAAGCAGTTTTTAAGACGCTCATAAATTAACCTCCCTGCAAAAATGGTTAAACATCAAGTATCTGCCTGAAAAAATATTAATCAGCTTGCGGTCATCGCGGCTCGGATCGGGTGTATCTACGGGAAGCATAATGATTAGCGGAGCTTGAGAAGTTCTGTTGAGTGACAGATAGTTGTGAGGGATAGCCTTTTCGGGCGGATGAAATATCAGGGTGGGAATGCGCGGCATCAGCATGGGTTCGTATTTTGCAAACACAAATATACAAGCATCGGCAATTCCATTTGTTTCTGCTATCAATATACTCTGAAATTCATCAGCCACAACAAGATTATTAATTCCCTGCTCGATTAACCAGTTAAAAAATTTAGAGCTTTTGAGTTTCCAGCTTTGAGATTCAAGAGACTCATAGAAAACGAGCATTAACTTATCTTCTCCCAGCAAGTATTTGAGTTTTTCACCTACAAAAAAATTCGGTTTTTGCCATACAGGTAATGGCGCGGGTATAATTCCCGAAAACTCTGGTTCCCTGTTTTTTCTGCAAACAGGACATCCACCGCAAGCGGGAGAAACTATCACCTGTTTTCTCGGTTCTGGCAGTACACGGGCGGGAATAGTGTAAGCTTCCGCAAAGATTTCTGAAATACAGCGTTTCGGCCGCAAAACCTCACGCATCAATTGCAGGTTTTTATAGCTCCAGTTTTGGCGCTGTTGGCGAATTGGCTCTACTTTATGTTCCCAAGTTTGACGATTCAGATGTGATTCATCTCGGATGCGGATGAACCGGGACTCTCTGTGCAGTTCCCAAGCTTCGTTATAAGCTGCTTCCGATTTAAAATTTCTTCTTCGCGGCGGTTCCTCGGCATCAATATCGATTAAACCCGATCGACTCATCAGCGTTAAAGTGCGGATGTTCCAAGCCTGATTCTGTTGGCTGTTCATGTCAATGTCTCCTGGTTGTAAGGATGGAGGAATATTGACGGGAACGCGAAACCGCCCATCGGGAAGAATTTCTTTCCTCAAAAACATACTTTTCCACCGCTGAAATCCCCGATCGATCGTTATGGCAGATTTGTCATTAAGCGATTTGGCAATCTCTAAGTCTTCATTGGTGTGTAAGGTGAGCGAGATTGCTGCTTTGCCGTCTCGACCTCCTCGACCCACTTCTTGATAAAAGCGATCGATAGTTTCTGGGATGCAGACATGAAGCACGGCTCGAATATCTGACTGATCCACACCCAATCCAAAAGCAGAAGTAGCAACAACTATATCAACTCGTCTCTCGCGCAAATTTTCAATCAGTTGAGAGCGTTCTTCTGGGCTGGATTCCCCGGTCATAATCGCACACCGTTTGAATCCAGCCGACAATAAATCCTGTTGCCATCGCCGGACATCTTCGCGTTTGGTGGCGTAAACAATCAGAGGGCGGGGAAGATGATAAACTGCTTCAATTAATCGCTGTTTCCTGATTTCTTCACTTTGACACCAAGCAAACCAATAAGACGGTTCCGGTCGCAACTGTACGGCAGATATCACTTGAAACGGGCCGGGTTTCCCGAATACAATTTCTAGGGTATCTAAACAGGATTCTGTTAAGGTTGCAGTCAGCAATAAAGTTGTAAAAGAAGTCCAGCGCAGCAAATCTCTTCGCAAACCTGGGAGTTCTTGAAAAGCGGGACGGAATTCATCGCCCCACTGTTCGACGATATGCGCTTCATCTATTACGAAATACCGCAGCATTTCTGATTTTGCGGCTTCGTAAAGAGCAGGTGCGAGAGAATTCATCAAGCTTTCGGGTGATGTGAAAACGATTCGCTGAGTGCCGTTGCGAATGCGATCGCGAATTTCCTGCCGTCTCTCTTGTCCTTGCCCAAACTCGTCGCCATAATAGGCAGTGGCATGGTTCACAAAAGGTTTTAAAGCTCGTTCCTGGTCAATGGCTAGTGCTGTAGTCGGCACAACAATGACACTGACACCAGCACTTTGCGATCGCACCAGCGCCGGCAGTTGAGCGCAAAGGCTTTTCCCCGATCCAGTAGGCAGGTTAATGGCGAGTGTCGAATTGTCAGGAGCCGTCAAAACAGCCCGAATTGCTTCACGTTGCCCTACACTCCGATACTTCTGCCAATTCACCAATTCCAGAAACGGATCTCCCTCTACTGGCTCGTAATTGCGGCGTTTTTTATCATCAAATACGGGTTTTTCTGGGGGATATTGTGCGGAAAAATCTAGCCAATCAGGCTGCCAAGGATGAGCGCTAATCAGATAGTAATCCGCACCGTCGCTCAAAATATCGATACCGCTTTGTTGCCACATTTCGCGAGCGGGAAAAAGAGAAGTCCGAGGTACTTTCAAAGTTGGGGGTATCCCGCCCTTTTGCTCGTATTCCCGCCGCAGAACCTGACGGATCAGAGCCGCAATATCTCCCATTCCCGGCGCATAAGAAGTTCCCGCAGCATCCAAAGTTTCCAGCAAGCGCCTGTAACCGACTTCTGAAAATTGACTTGTATCGCCAGGAATCTTATCTGTTTGGAGAATTTCTCTGAGCTTTTGAAAAGAATCAGCCATCACTCATCTCCCCCTTCCTGAGATTCAACCGGAGGTCGCCCAGAAACTACAATGAATCCTACAGAATCAAGCTTGATTCGCGGATGGCGAATTCCTTCTAAAATAGCTTGACTTAACGCAGTTTCTATGTTGACTTCTTTTGCTAGTAAAGAGTGCGAAGTTTGTTCGCTTTCAGCCATTCGGTTGAGGCGCAGCCGCAGTTGGTCTAGTCTATTTCCTAGTTTCTGGTCGGCGATTCGGGCGCGCTGTTCGCAGAGCGAGATAAAAAAAGTGCGATCGCGCAACAGTATTTCCGAAGTCTCACGCGCCTGACTGCACAGATCAGGCCACTTACTCTCATCAACAAACTCATTGAGAACCGATAATCGACTTTTTGCTAAATTATAATCTCGGCAGGGATGAGAACTTTTACCCTTGTACGAACCTTGCAGAATCTTTAAAACAGCTTCATCTTCAACAATGCTCATTGGTTCGTAGCGAGTATCAATAAAAATTGTCTCTACGATCGGAGGAAATAACGCATCAGCGCGCCGTTTCACAGATACAAATCTACTTCGCTCCAGCTCAAAATCTGTTGAAACTTGCTGGGCTAATTCCAAATCAGCCTCGACTACATAATTAAAGCGAAAACCCAACCATTCCATCCCTTCCCCAGCATCCCAAGAGCGATCGCATCGCCATAGAGCAAATGCTTGACCCCTGTCATCCCAATGGATATAAGATGCTAGTGCTTCCACAAATCCTTCCCCAATACGGTAGAGGTTGACACCAGGATATTTAGTTGATATTCTCCGATTATAAGTACCAGAGGGTTGTGCATAAGCAGCAAAGCGAGTTTGCAGATCGTGGAGGGGAATTAGAGTGCGCCTAGTAGGTTGATAACGCCCTACTTTTTCTAAATTCGGATCGTCAATTTGTTTGAATTGCAGTGCTTGACATATCCACTCTTCTGTTGCTCGTTTAATTTCCTGATGGCGAGCATCATAATCATCTAAACTTTGAAAATATTGGGTAGCGTTTTCATCCTGGGCATCTATTTCATCTAAAGCGTTTTGTTCGCTAATTTTTACCTGTTCTTCAGCAATTTCTTGTTGGATAGTCCCTATCCTTTCCAATAGTCCACTAGCACCAGATTGAAACATAGTGGTTAGCAGTCCTGGTAGTTTTTCATCTACATAAAACTGGAGACTGGCAATTGATTGATGAAAGATGCCGAAACCGTCTTTTAATAATTGATACCAAGCATCGTGAGGGCTATCCTCTAAGTCTGAGCCTGCGAATACTGTAAATTGAACATCTAAAGGGCGACCAATGCGATCGATCCTACCAATCCTTTGTTCTAAACGATTTGGCGACCAGGGAAGATCGAAATGAATCATCCAATCAACAAATTGAAAGTTCCGACCTTCTTCAGCAGAGGAATCGCAAACAAGGATAAAACAATTTCGGTCATTTTTGAACTGGTTGAGGCTTTTCTCAACATGAGAACGAGACAGTCCTAATTGATGGCTAGCTACAGATGCCTGACCAAAGGTATCTGATAAGCACCGGAAAATTTCAGCGCCTGTTTGGGCAAAACTGGTGAAAATGACAATTTTAGGTAGGGGAGTTCCCGATATCGGTCTGCGAATTTGCTGTTGCACCTGTTCGAGCAATTTATAAAGGTTGCTGCGATAAGATTGAAGTTGAAAAGTCTCTGAAAGATGATACAGTATCACTATCTTTAGTAATTCGAGGCGAGTTCCTTCTTCTGAAGGTTGCTGAATAATTCTTAGTAAAGATTGCAAAATCTGTTCTTCCCCAGAAAATTTAGGGGTTTCTGTCAGAATGCGGATATTATCAGCACCAAATTCTTGAATCAAGGCAGAATGGGAGATGCCGCTTAAACGGGTTTCCAGCACTTGCGCTAAAATCCCTAACCAAGTCCCGCTAGCACGGAATAAAAGTAGAAAAATTTGCTGATATTGTTGTTGGTTAGGAGCGACTGTGCGCCATTCATCAATTAGTTCGTGAATTTCGGGCGATCGCTCATCTAAGTCATACTCTACTTTTGGTGTCACATTTCGGGCAAAAATTACATCTTCCACCGCAGCGCGACGGTTGCGGAGCATTCGACGGTGTAACCGATAGGTGTCGCTGATGTGGGTGCGAATCGATCGCACAATTGGATCTCGATCGGCCGGGAGTGTTTCTTTAGAAAGCAAACAATTTTGTAATTCCTCTACGAGATTTAGCAGATATGTATCTTCAGCAAAAAGGTTTCGCAGTTGGTTGAGGTTAGTTTTAAGCACAAACGGATTTGCTTTCTCTTTAAATGAGAGTAAAACTCGACCAATTTGTTGGCGGTTTTGTACCCTCGCACGAAAACCTTCTAAATCATCAAGTTGGTAAGTGCTCGGATCGAGTAGGTGCAGCATCGCCAGGAAATCTTGCTCGTGATTGAGAACTGGAGTTGCAGATAATAGAAGTAGGCGATCGCTTTTATGAGCGAGGTGTTGGCAAGTCTGGAAACGCCTGCGCTTTATCGAATCTGAAGAGGTCGCCATTGCGGCAATATGATGTGCTTCATCTAAAATCAGGAAGCCCAAATCGGCATTCGGACTAACTCGATCGACATCCTCAACTGCAAGTACCTGGACACGATTGTCCAAGTCAGAGACATAGAATTTATGTTCTAATTCTTGAAGCCACTGTTCCCGCAGGTATTGCGGTACAAGCACCACTGCACGTCCCTGCGGTTCATCGAGGAGATACTGGCGAAGAATAGCACCTGCTTCGATCGTCTTTCCCAGTCCAACTTCATCAGCTAAGAGGTAACGTTGAATGGGGTCTTCGAGTACGCGGCGGACAACTTCAACTTGATGGGGATAAAGGTCAATATTGGCAGAAATCAGCCCTGTCATCCCGCGACTGACAGCGCGTTGTTCGATGAGACACTGGACAAAAGCTAAACGTCGATCGTGAAAGTAGGGCGTTTCCTGACCTTTCATCGCTAGAGTTTCGATGGGGTCATCGATGGGTAGATTGCAACGAACGTAAATTTCGTGCTCAGCAACTAATGCTATCTTTTTATCGGGTAGATCGATTCGATACTGACCTTTGTCTTGATCCCAGTCAAAAATTCGGCCAATTATCCATGTATCCTGGCTTTCTGGCTGGATGTAGCATCGTGTCTGAGGCGGGAGTTGAACTCTATAAAGCGAAGTTAATGGTAAGGTTTTTTCCAGGCGTTGCCCAATTGAGCAGAAGTATTCAACCGTTGCTGTAGAGTAGGATAGCTCGGTAACTTTTCCGATTCCTAAGTCGTTGTTTGGCGATTTTTCTGCGGAGACGCTTCGCGATCGCACCAGCAAACCAAGCTTTATCATAGTTCCCGCCTCTACATACCCTCTTACTAGAGTAGCCCATCCCCATGAAAAACTAGCAGTGTAATTTAATTTTCCACCCTTTTTGTCCTTACACTCAAGGGGAAACCTTAAACCGAAACGCAGTCATGAAGCTTAGCCCAAGACTTTCTGTAACGCATTCCGATCCCCAAATCTTTCCGTGTGGTAACGAGCATCCCACCACAGCCAAGCTGACGCACTTTAACAGAGGCGATTTGGTATTATATAGAATCCGACCTATAACAGCTTAACTAATATTAGGAATCACAACCAAAATGTCATTATTAGAAGCACAGCAACTTACAATGCGATTCGGCGGTTTGACTGCGGTCAACCAGGTGAGTTTAACATTGGAAAAAGGCTCGATCGCCAGTTTGATCGGCCCCAACGGTGCGGGCAAAACTACTTTTTTTAATATGCTGACAGGCATCTACAAACCGAGTGCTGGTCAGTTGCTCCTAGAACAGAAGAATATAACGGGTTTACCGCCCGATCGCCTGACCACTTTCGGCATTGCTAGAACTTTTCAAAATATCCGCTTGTTTAACAACATGACTGTGCTGGATAATGTTTTAGTAGGTAGACACTGCCGATTGAAAACAGGTTTGTTGGGTGCAATCCTCCGCCCTCCCTCTGCGAATCTGGAGGAGCGGGAAGCTAAAATAAAAGCGCTCGCTATGCTTGATTTTGTCGGTTTAGGTGTTGCTAAAGCGCCGGAGTTGGCAAAAAACCTTTCCTACGGCGATCAGCGCAGATTGGAAATTGCGCGGGCCTTGGCTTCCGATCCGAAAGTGTTGCTTTTGGACGAACCTACGGCGGGGATGAACCCGAACGAAACGGCTGATTTAACTCGCTTTATTTACCGGATTCGCGATGAGTTGAATTTGAGTATTTTGCTGATTGAACATGATATGAAGGTGGTGATGGGAATTAGCGATCGCGTTAGTGTTATGGAGTACGGTACTAAAATTGCTGAGGGAACTCCGGCAGAAGTTCGCGCCGATCCCCGCGTGATTGAGGCATATTTGGGAAAAGAAGAAGATGGACATGGTTAATGGGTAAATATCTCCATATTTTGATTAAGATTTAGGTAAAGATAGCCCACAAAGAGCAATTATGATGTTGGAAATTAAAGACATTCACACTTACTACGGAAATATCCACGCTCTCAAAGGAGTATCGCTAACAGTGTCGCAGGGAGAAGTTGTGACATTAATCGGCAGCAACGGGGCGGGGAAAACTACCACTCTCCGCACGATTCAAGGACTGCTGCGCCCGCGAATCGGCACTGTATTATTTGAGGGAAAGCCTTTAGAAGCACTATCTACAGAGGCGATCGTCCGTTTGGGGATTTCTCAAAGTCCCGAAGGGCGGTTGATTTTTCCGCGCATGACGGTGCAAGAAAACCTGGAAATGGGTGCTTATCTCCGCAACGATACTCTCGGTATCAAGTCGGATATGGAAAAAGCATTAAATTTATTTCCCCGTTTGCGAGAAAGAATTAGTCAAAAAGGGGGAACTCTCAGCGGCGGCGAACAGCAAATGTTGGCGATCGCCCGGGCTTTGATGTCGCGCCCCCGCTTGTTATTATTGGACGAGCCGAGTATGGGATTGGCACCGATGTTAGTCAGTCAAATTTTTGCGATCGTCCGCGATATTAATGCTGAAGGAACAACTATTTTACTGGTGGAACAAAACGCCCGCATGGCTTTAAGTGTAGCCCACCGCGGCTATGTTATCCAAACTGGTGAGGTTGTAGTCGCCGGTACTGCTAGCGATTTGCAGTCAAATGAAACTGTTCGCAAAGCGTATTTAGGTGAAAGTTAAATATGGGCATTGGGCATTGGGAATGGGGCATGGGGCATGGGGCATGGGGCATTGGTTATTGAAACTGACAACTAACAACCAAAAACCAACAAATAACAAATAATATCGTTTCCGCTTGCATCGGTATTGTTCAAACAGTCAACAGTCAACAGTCAACAGTCAACAGTCAACAATTCCGGAAGAGTGCAACCGGAATTGATATAACAAATTACCCTATTTGCGATCGCAACTTCCCCGTTTCCAATTCCGTCTCAAAAGCCGCCCGCACCTTTTCCCACTCCGCTTGGGCTTCCAACAGGCGATCGCGCGCCGTACTCACATCAAAAAGCTGTTCCCCTCCAGACTCAACCGCCGCGCGACCCATATACTCCAACTCCTTGCAAACAGCAGAAAAAGACACGGCTCCTAAATTGGCGCTGCTCGACTTCAGCGTGTGAGAAGCCAGCTTCAAACTATCAGCATCGCCCAGAAAAATAGCCTCCTTAATAGTTTCTAAATGTTGCGGTGCGTCTACCAAATATATCTTAATCAGCTCCCCCAAAAAATCGGGGTCTTCATCATCGTCTAGCTCGCGGAGATTTTGCAAAATATGAAAATCAATCGGCGAATCGGCTCCTGGTTGAACGCTCGAAGATGCCGCAGTATCACTGTCAATGTCATCAGAAATATCTTGATTGTTTTCCTCAGTAACGGCATCCAATTCATCCCGAACCAGAGGTGAACACTTGCTCAAGGCGATCGCCAACTCTTCCCGGCGTACCGGCTTAGTAATATAATCGTCCATACCGGCTTCCAGACACTTTTCGCGATCGCCCTGCATCGCATTAGCAGTCATCGCAATAATTCTCGGCTTCTTGTTAGCCGGCCATTCCTGACAAATGCGGCGCGTCGCTTCCAACCCATCCATGTTCGGCATCTGCACATCCATCAGCACAACATCGTAAGATTGCCGCTTCAGCGCCTCCAAAACCTCCAACCCATTAGCCGCAATATCAGCCCGATATCCTATCCTGTCGAGTAAATGCGTAGCGACTTTTTGATTTACCACATTGTCCTCAGCCAGCAAAATCCGAATCTGACTAGAATTAGCTGCATCCTGTCCGGCTGAATTCGCCGCACCCTGCCTCAAAACAGCAGGCGTCCGCTGCACGCGGTGTTGTTCTTGAGAATTTTCAAAATACTTCAATCCCGAAGTCAAAGTCACCACATTTGAAGCTTCTCCCCGGCCGCTTCTGCCAGTAACATATCCAAAAACTTGCAGCAACACATTATAAAACTGGGACTGTTTTAAAGGCTTAGTTAAGAAAGCCGAAAAATGTACTTCTGTAGTTTCAAGTTTTTTCCAAACTTCCGCCTTACTTAAATAAGTAAACAGCACCAAAGGTAGTGCTATTTTGCGAGGGTTTTTAACGCTGACATTCGGATTTAGACCCTCGTCGCCAGAGAAATTGCTCAGCTCAAATTTCCGAATCTCCACAGCCAAAGCCACACCGTCCATATCTGGTAGATTCATCGCCAAAATAGCTAAATCGAGCGGCGAGTTTCCTTTGATGATTTCCAAAGCCTCAGCACCCGAAGTTACAGCCACGGGTATCATTCCCCAAGACTCTGCCTGACGGATCAAAACTTGCCGGTTAATGGCATGATGCTCAACAATTAACAAGCGCTTACCAGCGGCAAATTCGGGTCTTTTTTCCTCAGCCCGGATGTCATTGGCTTCAGCAGTCACCGTGAAATAAAAAATCGAACCCGAACCCGATATCGACGGCGGAGTAAATTCTGCAGGCGACCTTCCCGCGATACTTTGTCCGATCGCAGAAACTCCCGGTTGAGACTTAGAACTTCGCGGATCGACCTGGCTGACAACCCACATTGTACCGCCCATCATATCGCTCAAACGCTGGCTGATAGCCAGTCCCAAACCCGTACCGCCGTAATGTCGCGTTGTCGAAGCATCCACCTGCGAAAAAGCTTTAAACAGGCGATCCATCCGGTCTGGCGGAATGCCAATTCCCGTATCTTGGACAGCAAATTGAATCTCGTATTGTCTCCTACGTGCCAACTCTCCCTGGTTAATTACTAGCGTTTGTGGCTCTAGAATATTAATTTTATCTGGCGAACTCTTAGCAGCTACCTGTTCAATTTCCCTAGCCGTACAGCACACCACAATTTCTCCCGATTCTGTAAACTTAACTGCATTGCCCAGCAGATTTACCAAAATTTGGCGCAGCCTCGTGACATCTCCTAAAATGTTTTTCGGAACAGAATCATCAATAAAGTAAGCCAGCTCTAAACCTTTTTCTGAGGCTCTCGGAGCCAGTAATTCCAGAGATTCTTCTATACAGTTTTGCAGCTCGAAGGGGCTGCGTTCCAAATCCAATTTTCCCGATTCAATCTTGGAAAAGTCGAGAATATCGTTAATAATAGTCAGCAAAGCATCGCCGCTGGTACGAATTGTCTCCACAAAATCCCGCTGTTCAGGAGTTAGTTCCATATCCAGCAGCAAGCCCGTCATCCCGATGACCGCATTCATCGGAGTGCGGATTTCGTGACTCATAGTCGCTAAAAATTCGCTCTTAGCTCTGTTAGCAACTTCCGCCGCTTGTCGCGCTTGATCCAAAGCTTCATTTTGCTCGGCCAACTGTCGCTGTCGCTGAACTTCCGTTTCTAAAAGTTGTGCTTGAGCTAAGGTAATTCCGACTTGCGCGGCAACATCTTCTAATAGTTCAATTTCGTCGGGAGTCCACTGGCGAGTTGCATCGCACTGGTGCAAAGTAATAATTCCATTCGGTTCTCCTTGATAGGAGGTGCGAACCGCCAACATAGATTTTAATCCGATGCGGCGGCACATGGGCCCCGAAGATTCCAGCAAAGGATCGGCAAACACATCGGGAGATGCCAGGGCTATATCTTCAGCGAGCAGTTTTTCTGTGTAGGGGTTATAAGTGACAGAAAGTTCTAAATCTAAAGCCGATTCGTGACCGGGTTCTAAGTATTCCGCGACGCAAGGAAGATGGGGATAAGGTTCGGAAAGATAGGTGTGAATTGTACAGCGATTGACACCAAATACGCGGCCGATTTGGGTGGCGGTAGTTTGAAAAATTTCTTGAGTGTCTAAGGTCGATCGCACTTTTTGAGTAATTTGTTTGAGTAGTAAAACGCGCTGGTACTGACGTTGCAAAGTTCGCTCTCGCTCTTCGCGGGCAATTTCAGCGCCGATGTAATTGCCCATCAACTTTAAAATTTCAAAATTCAGCGGTTTAAAAGGAGATTTAGTGGTGCGGGAAGTAAAGCTCAAAGTACCATAAACTCGCCCTTGCACTATTACCCTCGTCCCCACAAAAGCCTCCAACTTGCGGACGCTGTAGGCGGGGTGGTTGCGCCACTGAGTAGTGCCGGCTGATTCGACAGAAATAGGTTCGCTCGATCGCAAAACCTCTCGCTCAAAGGTTCTGCTCAAAGCAAAACCGTCTCCTTTAGCAAATCCAAAGGGAAAATCTTCCGGTACATAAGCCGCAATCACTTCGTAGCGATCGCCCAAAACCCTGCCCAACAGCCCGATATCCATCCCAAACTGACTACAGCCCATTGCCAGCAACCGGAGCGTTCGATCGTCAAAAGAGCCTTCCGAGCTCACCATTACCTCGTAGAGCGATCGAATTGCCCGCTCGCTTTCCCGCAGTTCCTCAACTCCTTCGAGGCGGTTGTAGACATCGTGCAAAGTCCCGAAAATTCCCGCTATTTCGCCTTGGAAATTCCGGCGGACTTGGGCAAATAGTTCCACGGAAACAAAGCCGGAATTACTGTGAATTCCCAAGGAGTTTTTCTCCGAAACCGACTTAGACTTAAATCGCAGTTCTCGCCGTTCAAATTCCGACTTCCCGGACAGCAAAGACTCCAATAAATTTGCACATTGCTCGCGCTCATCTGGATGCACCCACTCTAAAAAATTAGTTTGCAAACTTTCGGAAACCGCATAATTCGTAATTTCCGTCCAAGCGCGGTTGAGGAATTTCCAAACCCCCGCCGCATCTATGTGGAAAATTACTGTTGCTTTCAAAGAGTCAAATAGATGGAATTGTTCTCGATCATGCTCGCGGTTTTTGACTTCAAACTGCTTGTTGAGAGTAATATCTGTATGAGTTCCTACTACCCGCAGCGGTTTGCCAGTAGCGCTGCGTAAAACTTGACCTCGGTTCAGCACCCACACAGTGCTGCCGTCTTTACAGTACATCCGATATTCTGCTGCAAAATCCGGTGTCTTTTGGGCGAAGTGTTCTTCTAAAGCTGCCTTTACCGAGTCAATATCATCTCGGTGGATGCGACTCCACCATTCCGATCGGCGATTCGAGATTTCCCCTTCTTGGTAGCCCAGCATTTCTTGCCACCGCGCCGAATAAAAAAACTCATCTGTTTCGAGATTCCAGTCCCAAATCCCCTGATTGTTGACTGCTGGGGGGAGATTTGGCCGCTCTACGAAACTGTGGTGAGAAATTTCAGCCCTCTCGTGGCTATTTGCTGCTGTCCGCTGTATTTCTGCTGAGAGTTTTTTGTATTGAGCGTGGCTAGATTCTAGCTGGCGCTGCAAAGCGATCAAGCCAGAATGCAGAGATTTTGAATCCAGCGCTTGTAAAAGGATAGTTTTAGGATTGATAATCCCGATCGGGTGATTTGTTTCGTTGATGACTAATAAAGGCAACTGGCAGTAGTGTTTTTGCAGCAGCGCGACGGCTGCTTCGAGGCTAGAGTGCGATCGCACCAGCGGCGGCGAACTGCTGCAAATTGCTCCCGCTCTAATTTTGTTAGAGTCTCTTCCCAGGGCCTGCAACTGCACGATATCCCGCGAACTTACCACCCCAACCAGTTTGTGAATGTTGGGATTTGTAAATTTGGAATTGTGAGCCGCACCAGTCGAGTGTTGATCGGGGGTTTCAGTGATTAATACATAACTAACATTGTGTCTAAACATCAGTTGCGCCAAATAGCGAACCGAAGAATTAGAAGGAGCGTGAATTATTCGTGAGGCTGCTATTTGAGGGATTTGATAAAGTTTAATTAAACTTGCAGGTAGCTCTACTTTGTGATGCACAATTGGCAGCGGCGGAGGGAACGCGAAGGCCGCAGGTGGCGAAGTGCTGCTAATTGCTTTTGGTGTCGATTCCCCAATTCCCTGCAACATTTGCACCAAGCTTTGAGAGCTAATTAAACCGACAAGTTCTTCAGCCTCGCTGACGACGGGCAAATGGCCGATCTGATTTTTATCCAGCAGATTTGCTAAGGCAAAAAAGTCGGGAATTTCCGATTCTCTGGCTACAGTTACGGTTCTGATCATGATTTGCTCGATCGCAAATCCGCTCAAAGCAGCGCCGATCGAATTTAGCTGTACGACATCTCGCGTTGTAAAAATCCCCAGCACTGTCTGGCCGCCCGCATAGGGAGCTTTTGAGCCGTTGAGAGGCCGCCCGTTGCCTCCTGCGTGTACCGCACGCGGTATGCCGTTGTAGAAACCCGACTGTTCCCGCAATTGTGGGGAAGTCCCGTTCGTGAGATTTCCGAATTGAGAATTCCCGCGCGGTTCTACCACGAGGACGTAACTGGCTCCTGTGCTACTCATCAGCTCGATCGCCTTTTCTACGGGCGTCTCAGGGGTGACGGTGAGGGGATTGCGGTTGATGACCTGACTGAGGGAGGGAATAAACATCAGGGGGCATAAAAGTGATATTTGTTGGAAAAACCCGATCGCGAGCAGCAGGTTGATTGAGAGGCTTTACCCGCGAGATTTCCAAGCGCGCTCAAAGTTTCTGTACGATTAAACTTACCCCTACTTCCAGCATCTTGGCATTTAAAATTAATTCCGTGCCATATCCTGATAATTGACGGCTTCTGACTTTCAGAACCAATGCTATCTGCCAGAGGGCGGACATGAGGGCGGGCGGGTAATTCCTCGCCTAGCCTAACTGCTGCGGGTTTACGAGCAAGAATTTCTGCGATTGTCTAGACTGCACCCTACTTTCTCGCCCTCAACCGAACTCTCGCTCGCATTCTGTTTGAGGCAAGATACCTGCACGCTACCAATTTACCAGCGACAGGAGGGGAATCACAACAGGACGACTTAGATATGGCAACTGTGCAATTAGGGGTTCGAGGGTTCAAGGGTTCCAGGGTTCCAGGGCCAAACAGGCAGAAAATAAATAATTCTGAGCATAACTAATTCTATCGTATCGCAATTATGACCCAGAGGATTTGAGCTTCAATTCTGGCGATCGAACTTGATGAGAATAGCGCTGTTCCCCGCCACTGCAAAACTTGCATTGCCGCCCTTGGGCCTTAAGCTACCAACAACCTCATCCATTTTTTTAGAACTGAACTCCCGCACCGTGCCATTACCAGTTTTTATCAGCTCCGAAATATCAGCATTAACAGTGTAAGATGTTGCTCGGTCATTGACAACCAGCAAGTAAACATTCTTGCTAGCATCAAGAGTTGCAACTGCCATTAAATCCGAACTGTTAGTGATAGGAAAAAAGGTAGCTTTCCCGCCCTGCAAAGCCCTAATTCCCATCCGCAAAGCATAGTAGGCCGCGCGCCGTTTTCCCCCGTCCCCTAGCAAACCTTCCGCCCCTGCGGGCTTGCCCCAGTCGTACAAACAGAATATGTGACTGCCGTCAATATAATTATCCCCCGGTTGAGAACCTCGAATCAAATTCTTAATCAAATTTAAAGCTAAAGATAAATCGCCGTAGCTCATGTTGTAAGTTCCCCATTCTCCTACCCAAAGCTGCGAGTTAGCGCGGACAGTACCGTTCATCCAGCCGCGCACTTTGCGGGTGTAGTTAGAAATATCTGCATCGTAGTTGTGGATATTGACTGTATCGAAATAATTCGGTATTTCCTGCAAAGCACTAGCCGGCCAATTGCTGCCGCCTATGGTTTTCGGGCCGTGGATGCGGTAAGTGCGATCGGGCAAATAAGTTTTATAAACAAAGTCGATCGCCTCTTTTGCCACCTTAACCAATTCAAAATAGTCAGCCCTAGTCCCGCCCCAACCCTGATCGCGATTGTCCGGTTCGTTGTGAATTTCCCAATCATCAACGCGGTAATCATTGCGAACATTCAGCCAATAAACCGTAGCAAAAACGTGTTCCCACCACTCGTTCCAATCTTCTCCTGTGCGCGGCGGATTCAGTTGCAGCGCCCAACTCGGATTCCAGTTATTATCAACATTCCGAATACTCAC
Source organism: Microcoleus sp. D3_18a_C4 (assembly GCF_036702415.1). NCBI lineage: Bacteria > Bacillati > Cyanobacteriota > Cyanophyceae > Oscillatoriales > Microcoleaceae > Microcoleus > Microcoleus sp. D3_18a_C4. The sequence continues at coordinate 28,660 of NZ_JAUBTI010000019.1, forward strand.
AACCGGGCGAATATTTGCTTGTTTGAGACTATTAAAAATAGTCCTGGCATTGCCTTGCCAAACCCTACCTGGTCGTCCAGACCACCAATAATCGCTACCCTGGGGCGGATTAGTCATCATCTGATCCCAATGCGCCCAATTAATTATATTGGGATTTGTCTTAATTTCATCAATAGATGGCCAACCGTATTTACCATCATCATCTTCAGCTTCCCATCGAGACATACCCCCGTAAATGCGGTATGTATTAATTCCCAAATCTTGCAAATCTTTGATGTCGAAATTGATATTGCCCTCGACTGCACCAATGTAGCGAGTGCTGACACCCGCAGCAGTACCGGAAATTTTAATTGTTTCGATGTTTTGAGCAAAAGTTGTCATTCCGATGAACAACCCTATGCCAAGAGCCATTAAAATGGCGATGGTAAAATTCCGAATAATTGTTTTTGATAACACTGGGTTAATAACTCATGACAAACTGCCTAATACCTACTGACTAATTAACTTCAAGCGACGCTGAAGTTCTCCCGCCGCCGTAGCAATTACGACCGCCAAAATCGGGTGCAGCGGCTCGCTGTGCCGAACTTCTGTAAAAGTGAGCGCATGAATCACAGTAAAATAGGCACAGACTGCCAACAGCGGCAAAAACTCCCGCCAGCGATGCCGCACAACTATCATGCCCAAAGCAGCAAATACAGGCAAATTTCGCGCAGCTAAAATACCGACTATCCGTGGCGGCGAAAAGAATAGCCGCATTGCCTTCACATTAAACAGATCCTGATAAGGCCAGTCACTTATAGGGTTCCCCAACCAGAAAAAAACTGCCTTTTGCAAACAATACCAGAGATAGACAGCAGGCTCGCGGAGGATTGAAGCGATCGCCCGTTTGGTAAAATAGCGATCGCCCTCAATTGTAAAAGCATTGTGTCCCCCATTCCGAGCCGGATTGAGTTCTTCTTGCCAAATTTGAACAATATGGCGTTTTGGCAGTTTTTCATAAGCCAAATGATAAAACTCTGGACTTCCTTGCCACAGCAGCGCCGTAGAAACGCTGTAAATCAAAAAAGTTTTGTGCGTTCGATAATTATGGTAAGTCCAAGGTGCAGTAATGATGATAATTGCGCCCAAATAAGCAAGAAACAAAGCAATCTTGCGCTTAAAATGCCATTGACGCGGCATCAATAGTGGCACAATTGCTGGAAGCAACATCCCTGTCGGCCGACAAAGATTTGTAATTGCCAACAGCGCACCTGCTAATGAAAAATTTTGCCACTGCGGCTGTTCCAATGCCCGCAACAGGCCCAGCACTGTTAAAAGTATTAAAGGCGTGTATAAAACCTCTGTTTGCAGCAGCCTGACATGATGAATGAGGGAGGGATTGATCGCAACTAATCCAGCCGCTACTAAGGAACTTTGAGGGCCAGTAAAACGCCGTGCCAGGATAAAAGTTAGCGGTATGATTGTCGCCCCCAAAAAAGCTTGTACGTAGACTACAGATGCGGGAGAACGACCAAAAATTGCATAGCATCCAGCTATAAAAAAGGGATACACAGGCGTCCTGCCTGGCCTCTGAAAAAAATAACCGTTCAGCAGATCGTATGCGAAACGTTCATAGCCCGGTTCGTCGCCTCTGAGACGGGCGGGGGTATCGGGGAGAGTTTGGTTGGTGCGCCACGCCAAATAAAGGCGCAATGCCAGTCCCAGCAGCGTCAGACAAATGAGGGCCGAGACAATTATGCGGTGATTTCTTTGCTGCTGCGCTGCCAAGATGTCTGGTGTCATAAAAACTGAGTGCGAAGATTTGATTTGCCGCTCCCAATTTTTTAGGTTGGGAATGTCAAAAATTATATCATTTCACCTTCCATCTTTTGCGAGAATTGATGTTTTTTACCACGGATTATATTTAATGTGAACGGGCGAGCAGAACGCCTTACGCAGCAGGAAGACATCGCGCGATGGAATTGGTCAAAGAACACAACCCGAAACTTTCGCCCGCCATCAATCGCACCTGGATTGACTCGCTGGGGCGTGCAAAGGTAATTGCAAGTTACCGCATTCACCCCAGCGAAATGAGCGGGCGCACTACGGAGGGAATCAGCAGTCGGTGAATATCTCTGCTGGCATGGGAATAATAATTTTTTGAGTGAATCGCGATCGTCCTACTCGCAGGCTCAGTAGCATTCCGATCAAACTGGATATGATATTAAATGAACTTACTTGCCAAAAAATCTCTCATGTACCGATTCACTAACTGCGGCTGTTCCTGCTGTACCCAGTGGCTGCAATTAGGAATGTAATGAATCTGAAAATCCCGCACATAATCTGCGGTTCCATAGGTTAACTCTTTGTCGAAGGCGGCATCATTTTCTCCCCAAATCATCAGCGTCGGAACTTGCAGCACGCTCCAATTCTGGCGATCGAGAAATCCGCCAGGTATATTGCGGTAATAATTGATAGTAGCAGTCAGAGCGCCCCGTTTGGCAGCCGCATCTTTGTAAGCTTCCATATCTGAGGGGCTAAAGGTGCTTTTGTCAACTGCCATACCTTCCAAAGCAGCCGAAATTGCCTGATAGTCGCCCAACTGAATTAACAACTCCGGCAAAACTGGCAACTGAAACAAAAAGATGTACCAACTTTTCAACAATTGTTGGGGAGTGCGTAGCCCTTCAGCAAACTTGGCCGGATGGGGTAGATTCATCACAATTAATTTATCCACCATTTGGGGATAAGCATAAGCAAAATTCCAGGCGATCGCGCCTCCCCAGTCGTGACCAACTAAGACGCAACTTTCGTATCCCAAACCCTGAATAATGCCCTTGACATCTTGCACAAACTCTGCCATCACGTAAGCCGATCGATCGTGAGGTTTGTCGCTGTCGTTGTAACCCCTGAGATCTACAGCGACGACTTTATAATCTGATGCAAATTCCGGGATTTGATGTCGCCAAGAATACCAAAATTCAGGAAATCCGTGCAGCATGAGCATCAGCGGCCCAGAACCTTGAGTGACATAGTGCAGTTTAATGCCGTTCGTAGCGATAAATTCGTGTTTCCAAGCAGCTTCTAGCACAGACATATTTGATGCTTCCTCTAGCTATCGAGATAGCCTAGCAGTTACTCTCTTTAAGAGGAACCAACTTTAGGCATATGTAGCAATTCTCCCAGCACCTGTAAACTCTTCCTCTTCTCTTCTCTTCCTTTGTGGAACAGGCGTCCCGCCTGTGGTTCTTCGCGAAAGCGGTTCATAAAAAAAGTCGCTCGCCCGTTTCCCACAAAGATTGCTATCTCTGTCAAAATAATAGTATAATGTTGCTGGCATCCAGACAACTGTTAAGCCAAAAATTACTCATTTTCGATCGCGCGCAAATCCAGAAGCGCAAGAATTTGAGGTGTTGTGAAGGTGCAAGTTCAAGAATTAAGATCGGGCGAGTGTACTAGGAATTAAAGGAGTTAATACTATGTCGGGCGATCGGCTGCAAAACATTGTTAACCGCTTGACTGATCGTCTAAAGCGCGATGTATTAGTTGAAAAATCTCTCTACGACATTCGAGAAGTTTTGCAGAGCGATCGCGCCGTACTGTACTATTTTTACAGACAGTGGCAAGGTCGAGTGACTTACGAGATGTTGAGTGCGATCGAACTCTCAATCTTGGGTTCAACGGGGCCCGACGAGTGTTTTAACGACGAATACGCTGCTTTGTACGAAGCCGGCAGAGTTAGAGCAATTGCAGATATTGAAGTAGAACCAATTAACCCATGCCACCGAGATTTTCTGCGTAGCCTGAAAGTTCGCGCCAATTTAGTCGTGCCAATTTTAACGAACAAAAGACTGTGGGGGCTGTTAATTGCTCATCAGTGCAGCGGGCCCCGCACTTGGTTGCGATCGGACATTGAATTCATGCAGCAACAAGCACAAAATATGGCAATGTCTCCCACAATTCAAGATAGTTAATCTTTCATCCAAAATCCTGCTTTGTGACTATTAGGGTGCATTGTCGGTGCAATGGAAAATTACCAACCAACCAAAATATGGTGTTCTATTGTTAGGCGGAGGTTTGTAGCGACTCATAGGGCTGGATGAGAATCTCAGCGGGAATTCCTAACTCTTGATTCAGCTTCCGAATCATTTCCAAAGTCAAGGATCGTTTGCGAGATAATATCTCAGATACTCTAGCTCGACTGCCAATACATTGTTCCAAATCCCTACCAGACCATCCGCGGGCGTCCATGTAGTATTGAATGGCTGCAATGGGATCGGGTATTGCGATCGGAAAGTGTGCCTTCTCGTAAGCTTCTACTAGGGTACTGAGCACATCTAGGCGATCGGACTCAGGTGTATTTGGAGCTGCATTCAACAGCAATTCAACCTCTCGAAGGGCTTCCTGATAGTCAGTGTGGGTTCTAATTGGACGTATTTCCATATATCAATTTGTGTTTAGATTGTTTCTGCACTACCTTGTCATACTCGGCATGAGTGCCAATAAAGCGGATAAAAATAATGCCGATGTCATAACGAATGGCAACAATCAGCCGATAGGAATTGCCTTTGATGTTGAACACAACACGATTGTTGCCAATGATGCTGGCATTACCATGAGCGGACTTAACATCGACTGGACTCTGCCAATCGGCGCGAGACGCTTCGTAGTATCAAGTTTTTAGTGCTTCTGAGGCATCTGGATGAGTTTCCCAAAAGTTTCGCAAGGTGCTGCGGGACAAAATACGCATAGAACTTTATGACTGGAACTCCCGAAACACGAGACAATTGAAATATCGGTTCTGCCATTCTCATAGGGCAAAGAATAACGTGCTATCTCATCATTTTACCACAGAATCTTTGTCTCTAGGAATAGTTGGTGGCAAGGAGTTTTCGGATGCTGGGGGAGCGAAACCCAAGAATGATATCTTGAGGAGACACGCCACGTTCAATCAGTTCTCGATCGATGTAGATTTCCGTACTGTTGTGTTGAATCCAGATTTTATTTTCGATGATATCGAGCTGCATGGCACACCCATAGATGCGATATTCGTCGCGCCATTCGTTGTGCATGACGAGGTATCGATCGCGGGCGAAATCGAATATTAACTGAGCATTTGCGTCATTGGTAGAAAAGTCTTCTAGAAAGTCACACACAATTTTGCGGTATTCGTTTAGTCTATCCATTGGTCGATCGCCTCACGAGTTGCATTGTAAATAATTAGTCTAATTTCATAACGTTCGATGACAGTTTTTGCGGGTTCAAATCTGAGAAACATTTGGTAGGTATCGGTGGGAACTGCCAGATAGAGTATACGTTCTGGTTCGCTAGAGACTTCGATGGCAATGCGATAGTTGAGGAATTGACCGAGGGCGGTGTGGAATTCAGAAATGGTAGATCCACCTACGAAACTTTTGACTTCCACAGCTATTTTACGTCCTTCTTTTTCAGCGGCGATCGCTTCAGAGGCTGCAAGATATATGTAGACATCAGCAACACCATAGCGTAACTGGTAGGGAGCGTGGGTAATCTTCCAGCCATCTTTTTGTAGGGCGATAAAGACTTCTCCACTTGTTAGGCCGGCGCAACTACTAGAAACTTGAGCTGTCACAAAGGTAAGTAAAGTACAATTCCCTGCCATTCCTCTTGCTCGCTGCAATCGATTAGCAGTATCAACTCATCAATTGCCTGTCGAATTGGCATTCGATCGTTGACAACAAACATCCCTGCCATCGGTTCTTTTGCTACTAAGCGATCGTAAGCAAAATCCGGCATCGTTGCACGATCGTGAGTGAGAAGGATACGCCTATTCATTGCTGTCCAAGCTAAAATTGCTGGATCGTCTACTTCTCGTAACCCAACATCTTGAACCCGGAGTAGGTCAAGATTAGGCTGACGCAAAAACAGCCCTCGAACAATGTCACCATTGAAATTCTCGTCGCTTAACAAACTCAGCATAACTGTTAATACTGATATTATCTCAGCTTTGGTTGAGATAATAAACGATCGCGAATTAAGCTTAGATCGGGTTGGATACCAGACAAACGTTGCTGAACTGATTCAGCTAACATTTCTCTCCGATCTAAATATGCTTCTACAGCATCTTGGTGTCGGAGATAGTAGCCAATTGTGTTGTAGACATCGGACAAAGATAGAGTCGAATATCGATGCACGATCGACTCAGGGGATGCACCATCTTGAAACGCACGAATCACAGTCTCCAGCAAAACCCTTGAACTGCCAACTCGAATTGCTCCGGTTTCATCTTCTTGGAGGGGTGGTGTCTCACGTTCTAAAACGAGGCTCATAGAAAATTATCCTAGATTCGTACATGACAATTGTAACTTATCTAAGAACACAATTGTTCTGTTAAAAAGCCGATCGCACTATCTCACAAGTAATTCTCAGGTTTCTTGTTTTTAGATACCGCTTCGAGGAAAGACTCATCTCCTTGGCGAATCGATCGTCCGTAAACAAGTACCTCCTCAAAAGCTGGTTCATCTTTGAAAGACCCTGTAATTTGTTGCAGCCAATTCGTCGGCCCAGGAGTCGCAATTTGCTTCTGCTTAACAAAAAAGATATTTTTTGTTAACATTTAATATTAGTTATCAACTTATTTTCCTAAAAATCACTCTTAATATGTGCTTTAAAAATAGAATTTAGCTGAAATTTTGCTGGCTCTTTTCTGGGAACTTTTTCTACTAAACCGCGTCTGGTTAAAGATTGTATAATGTGCATAAATTTAGCTTGAGATACTTCCATATTAGCAGGTTTTTGGGAAATATCTATCGGTTTATCTTGAGTGGCTAACCAGTTTATCACATTTTTTTCTAATTCTGATAGCCGCTCCAACTGCGATTCTAAATTGGTTTCTATGTCACCTAAAAACAACTCATTTTCATCTGTCAGAAAAACGGAAACGCTCCCGTTCAAGAATTCTATAATTGTTGAACAAATAATATTTAACCAAGCCGGATGACTTTGATATAGTGTTATTAATTCCTCCCATTTTTCCTCATCTTGTAATTTTTTTTGTCTCAAGATTTCTTTTGCTTCTTCTCCTAATCCTTGAATTTGTAATACTCTTGTGTATTTGTTTTCTTTTTCTAAAGTCTCTATTTCTCCAGGTTTTTCCCAACTAATTAAAATTAAACAACTCTCATGAGATAAGGTAGCAATTTGCTGAAAAAATTTACAATAATCTTTATAGTCTGTTAAATACTGACCCGCTAAGTTACCAGTTTTAAAAATATTCTGCACGTCATCAAGGATTACTAAACAACGAGATGAGCGAAAATAATCTATTATTTCTGGTAATGGAGTTGCGTGGGATTGAGAAAAAAACTGTTTAAGTTCATCTTTAAGGTCGATCAGTTTAGGCAAATGCTCAAGACTGCGATAAATAATATAATCGAATTGTGTGTTAATTTCTGAGATTAATTTCAGGGTTAAAGCCGTTTTCCCTATGCCACTCAATCCATAAATTGTGATTAATCTAGTCTTATCTTCTAAAATCCATTCTTTAAGAGTATGAATTTCTGAATTACGCCCGTAATTATAGTTTAATTCTGGTGCTGTTGTTAGATCAATGATTGGGAGTTGATTTTGGACTTGGGAAGAGGGCGATCGCTTTTCTATATCCTCTAAAGATTGAGGATTTTCTCTACAAATATTAACATGACTTTTATTAATGTTAGGATTACTAATAATCAACGAAGAATTACCAAAACTGTAGATAGTAGATATAGCTTTATTTTCTAAAATAGAACGAACATTCCTTTGATCAATATCTTCGGCAAAAACATCAGAGAGAAGTTTCCATAATTTTGCTCCCTCTCTTTTAACATGATCGTAACTATAACCATTATTTCCCGCAATTTTATGAAAATTTTGACGTTGTAAAACACTTTCTAATATAGATTTGTGTAAAGAATCAAGATGTTGCCCTGTTTTAGCGAATACCTGTTCATCAGTCCATTTTGACAATTCTTTAACGTCCATATATTTTTAACCTCACTCAATCTTTTTAGTTTCGCCACCAAAACCCACTTTTTGCCACTAAAAGTTAATTTTTGTAAAAGGTTACTAAAGATTAGCACCTAATGGCACTATATCACACCAAATCCCACCATATCAATTTTCCTACTAAATGCCACTCCAGTCTAAAGATTAGAAAGTACGATCTTAAATGTTAATCAATTTTCAAGAATAAATCACATGAAAACACAAACTTTTGATGAAACAGCAAGATCAGTGCCTTTTACCCTAAGTTTTTTAGAGAGACTCGACCCAGCATTGTACGATCAAGCGATTCAGGATTCAGAAGTCCTAAAACAATCCTATGATCCGAAAACTCAAACATCGAATATTTCTGTCTCTGCTAATGATGGCACTTCCTTGACATATAGTGATACAACTAGCGGCTTTTTTGAAGGTACAGATGATGCGGAACAATCTGATACTTAAAGCTAAAATTTGCATTAGGTGAAGACGATTATCATGGCTTTCTGGATAAAATAAGATGGATTATACGGTACGGTAGGGTGCGAAGCATTCTATTGTCCCGTTTTAAGCTGTTAGCTATCGTAAGTAGTAAAATCCTGATTTGGATACCGCATAAAGATCAATTAACCAACATATCTGATTCATCACCTCAAAACGAGATTATAAATTAAAATATGATATTAATTTTTACGAACAAGCAGGATACACATACTGATGAAGTTATCAGAAAACTACATAAAAAAGATATTGAAGTTTTTAGGTTAAATTCAGAAGATTTGCTTCGGAAATATCAGGTAAATCTTTACATTGATGAAAATGGTTTATGGACTGGACAGATTACTGACGAACTTGGTAGAATATTAAATTTAGCCAAACTAAAAGTAGCATGGTTGAGAAAACCTGACTTTGATTTTTTTGGTAAAATTGCTGAATCTACAGAGGAACAGTTTATAGCTTCAGAAACAAAAGCTTTTATCAATATACTATATTCTATACCCAGCATAAGATGGATAAACGATCCATTTATCGCCAATAAAGCGAAAGTTAAATTTCAACAACTTTTACTGGCTAATAAATACGGGATCAAAATCCCCAAAACACTGATAACCACCCAACCAGAAACAGCGAAAGAGTTTTTTCTAGAGTGCGGAGAAGAGATTTTAGTTAAAACCATTTATACTGGAAATGTGACCATTGATGGGCTCAATCAAGGAATCCCCTCAAGAAAGATTGGCAAAGATAATTTTTATAAATTCTATAAAAACATTTGTTTATCACCTACTCAATTGCAAGAATATATCGAAAAAGCTTTTGAATTAAGGATTACAACTATTGGTAAAAAGGTATTTGCCGTTAAAATTGATTCACAAGCCCATGAAGAGACCAAAATTGATTGGCGACTCCATACTAAAATTAATCCACATTCTATCTTTGAACTACCGGCAAAAATAGAAAAATTCTGCATCGAATTTTTGGAGGAGCAAAAACTATTATATGGGGCGATGGATTTTATTGTGACTCCCAACAATGAATATGTATTTTTAGAAAATAATCCTTTTGGTCAATACCTTTGGCTAGAAATAGAAACAAAAATACCATTAACGGAAGAGATTTGTAATTTATTAATAAGCTATCTTGATGCTTGATTACTGTTTTTTAGGCTTCACCCTTCGAGTATTTTAATTGTAGGGTGCGTCAGGTGAGTTTCTTAAACGATTATTGAAGGTTTAAATACCTGACGCACCTTACTAATTGTGATAATTGCGTAACAGTTGTTACTATTAACTAACAGCTACGGCCTCCCCCAAAGGATGCTGCTGCAAAACCGCTTGCAAATACTTCCCAGTATAAGACCTCTGATTTGCCGCCACATCCTCCGGCGTCCCCGCCACAATAATTTCGCCGCCCTTATCTCCCCCTTCAGGCCCCAAATCGATCGCCCAATCGCAGCACCGAATCACATCTAAATTGTGTTCGATTACCAAAATTGAATTACCCTTATCCACCAATCTTTGCAGCACATTTAACAAATGGTGAACATCATAAAACGACAAACCCGTCGTCGGTTCATCGATCAAATAAAGCGTCTTCCCAGTAGCGCGGCGCGACAGTTCCGTTGCTAATTTTACCCGCTGCGCTTCGCCACCCGAAAGCGTCGGCGCCGGCTGCCCCAACTGAATGTAACCCAAACCAACATCAAGCAAAGTTTGCAGTCTCATAGATGCCCTGGGAATATTTTTAAACATTTCCAAAGATTCCTCTACAGTCATGTTCAAAACATCAGAAATCGACTTGCCTTTGTACTTCACTTGCAGCGTTTCTCGGTTGTACCGTGCACCCTTGCAAACCTCGCACTGCACGTAAACATCCGGCAGAAAATTCATCGAAATTACGTTCACGCCTTGGCCGCCGCAAGCTTCGCACCTTCCCCCTTTCACGTTAAAAGAAAACTGCCCCGCTTTGTAACCTCTGGCCTTCGCTTCAATGCTTTCGGCAAACAAATCCCGAATCACATCAAAGACTCCCGTGTAAGTAGCGGGATTAGAACGCGGAGTGCGGCCGATGGGAGATTGGTCAATTACAATTACCTTATCAATCACATCCTCTAGAGAGCGTTCCCCTTTAGTTTTGAGGGCGTCCATATCGGGTGGTAAAGGGACTTTTTTGGTGATATAATGTTGCAGCGACGGGTACAGCAATTCATTGATTAAAGTTGATTTTCCCGAACCGGAAACCCCCGTCACGCAGACAAGTTTTCCCAGCGGAATTTCCACGTCAATATTTTTTAAATTGTTGCGCGTCGCATTTATGATTGAGAGAGCTTTGCCGTTGCCTTTTCTCCTTTCATTAGGCGTTTCAATTACTCGCTTTCCCGACAAATAAGCACCAGTCAAAGATTCCTCTGCAGCCAGCAAATTTTCTAAACTTCCTTGCGAGATAATTTTGCCACCGTGAACGCCAGCACCGGGCCCGATATCCACAATGTGGTCGGCCGCTCGCATGGTTTCTTCATCGTGTTCTACGACAATCAAAGTATTGCCTAAATCGCGCAATTTTGTTAAGGTTTGCAGCAGGCGAAAGTTGTCTCTTTGGTGGAGTCCGATGCTGGGTTCGTCCAAAACGTAGAGTACCCCCGTCAAACCCGAACCGATTTGAGTCGCCAGCCGAATTCGCTGGGCTTCTCCGCCAGAAAGCGTCATTGCTGCGCGGTCTAAAGTCAGGTAATCTAACCCGACATCGAGCAAAAATTGCAGCCTTGCTTTGATTTCTCTCAGGGCTAAATCGGATATTTGGAATTGCCGATCGCTCAATCCCAAATTATTTACTCGTTCGCGGCATTCGCGAATCGAAATACTGGTTAAATCTACAATTCCGTACTGTCCCAACCGCACCGAAAGCGCCTCGGGTTTCAAGCGTTTGCCGTGACAAACCTCGCAAGAGCGATCGACCCGATACTGTTCCAACTTCTGCTTGATCAAATCAGAACCAGTATCGTCGTACTGGCGCTGCAACATGGAAATAACGCCATTAAAATCTCTCCTAAAATCAGTGCTGCCGTCGCGCTTTTTACCTTCTGCGCTGCGCTTGGACTCATTGCCGTACAAAATTACCTGCTGGTGTTCGGGCCTTAATCGATACCAAGGAGTGTCGATATCAAACCCGCAAGTATCAGCAATACTGCAAAGCAAAGAGAGATAATAGGAATTGTCTTTGTCTGACCAAGGTGCGATCGCACAATAAAGAGGTGCTTTCTCATCGGGAACTACCAACTCCGGCGCAAAAGTTCGCAAACTCCCCAAACCGTGGCAGTTTTGGCACGCGCCGTAGGGCGAATTAAAAGAAAATAACCTGGGTGAAAGTTCCTCCATTACTGCGCCGTGTTCGGGACAAGCAAAGTTTTCGGAAAATACGATCGGCCCCTGTGGTTGGGAATTTTCTTCAGTCGGTAACTCTTCAATAATCGCAATCCCCTCAGAATGGCGCAAACAAGTTGCCAGAGAATCAACTAAACGTTCTTCTAAACCGGGTTTTTTAATTAACCGATCGACAACTATCTCGATATTGTGCGTATGATTTTTATCTAATTCGATATTTTCCGAAAGTTCTAAAATTTCTCCGTTAACTTTGACGCGAATAAATCCTTCCGCAGCTAAACTCGACAATAATTTGCGGTGAGTGCCTTTTTTTCCGCGCACAACTGGTGCCAGAAGGTGAAAGCGAGTGCCGTCGGGAAGTGCCATGACTCGATCGCACATTTCATCAATTGTCTGCGGCGCAATGCAGCGATCGCAAATCGGACAGTGCGGTTCGCCGGCTCTGCCGTACAGCAATCTGAGATAATCGTAAATTTCTGTAACAGTGCCAACAGTCGATCGCGGGTTGTGAGAAGTTGACTTTTGGTCGATCGAAATAGCCGGACTCAAGCCCTCGATCGCGTCCACATCCGGTTTGTCCAACTGTCCCAAAAACTGGCGCGCGTAGGCGCTGAGAGACTCCACGTAGCGGCGCTGTCCCTCGGCAAAAATTGTATCGAAAGCGAGGGAAGACTTACCAGAACCGGAGACGCCAGTAAAAACGATCAGGCGATCGCGCGGCAGTTCCAGATCGATATTTTTCAGGTTGTGCTGTCTCGCACCGCGAACCCGAATCGTATTTTGGTTGTGAGAGTGAGAATTCGTCACATTATGCCCGTTGCGGGATGCACTTGGCTGGCTGTTTGAGGTTTCGGCGCGTTGGGACATGAGAGTAGTGCAAAACAGTGCTTAACCATCTTAGCGCTGCAGATCGAATAGCTGGCATCCAAACTCAAGAATATCAAAGAATCGTCAAATAAGTTTCCGTCGGCCCGTCGGGCAAAACCTTCAATCTTTGATTTTTCAAATCGACTTCAATTCCCAGCGCTTCCATCGGAATCACCCCTAAAAGTGGAGTTTTTCCCTCTGGCAATTCCAAACACTCAAAAGTCCCTTCGCGCCCGCACAGAGAAATCTTGGCATCTTGAAAAATCCTCGCCTCACTAATACCCGTGGCTGTTTCCACAACTACTTGCTTGAGAATTTTCAAACCCAATCTGGCGATGACATCTTTAGGCAAACACAAAGTTGTCGCGCCCGTATCCACTAAAACATTTTCTAGAGTAACAGACCTGACTTGCTCGATTGGAATCAGATTATCTTCTGCTTTCCCTTCATCCAGCCGATTCGTAATTACTAGGGTTGTGATAACTTTTCCCATTGGAGTTTCCGTAGTTGTTTCCATGACGTTCAAATTATCATAAATTGCTGCTTTAATTTTAGCATATACAGCGGATTTCAGGTTTGTGAAGTAGGGACACGGCAATGCCGTGTCCGGGAGCATCTCAGTTTTGCATTTACAGTGCGAGCGTCCCCGCTCGCGTATTGTACAATACGCGAGCGGGGACGCTCGCACTACAACAAAAAAAATGCTTTTTACAAAACTGAGATGCTCCCCCGTGTCCCTACTAGCTAGTCAAAATCATCAAATTATTGCACGCCAATAAACTTGTGAGTTTGCAAAGATAGCCTGTAACTAGGATTTTGTTTCAGCAATTCCAAAATAATGGGAATCGCTGATTTTTTTGAGTTCCATTCTGGTTGCAAGAAAACCGGAATATTCACATTATTTTCCAAATGCTTGTGATAAAATTCAACTTCTGCGCCAGTGCTAATCACTAACTTAATTTCATTGGCTCTAGTCCAAAAAAGCTCTTGCACCGGATATTTAGGATTGACGTGTTCCTTCGGAGAAAGAGTAATCCAAGCCTGCGGGGAAACATCCTGCCAGTAAGCACCCGAAGTTTCAATACTCACCTGCTTGTCAGCTTCTAACAAAGCTTCAACTAACTCAGGCAAATCGCGGTGAATGAAAGGTTCGCCGCCAGTAATGACCACCCTCGGAGACTGCAATTGAGCGAGCAATTGGGCGATCGACTGCGGCACAGACGGCAAACCTTTGCCCCCATTTTCGTAGCCTGTGTCGCACCAAGGACACCCCACAGGGCAACCTGCCAATCTGATAAAATCAACTAAAGTCCCCGTCCAGTAACCTTCGCCTTGAACAGTACACTGAAAAGTTTCGTGAATTGGTAATTTTAGTTGTAAATTAGACACCCGAAGTTACGCCTCAAATCAATTAGTTACGTTGTTTAGATATAATATTCTTAAATTGTTATTTCTTCGCGGTTTGCAGCAAATAAAAACAGTTCTGAACGCATAAACGGGGTTTATGAAAAAAAATATCCGTTTTATCTCAGAAGCTTGACTCAGAAATCGGGTTTCTTCATAGCTTTTGTATAAATCCTTAGAAATCCACCACAAACCGCAAATAACTCTTTAATTATGCTGTTCAGGTTCCATCAGAGTAGCCCAACGGCGTTTCAGGGCCAAAGTCAGCCCGTCAGCAATGGGGACAACACTGAGAGTAACTCTGGGATCGTTACGCAATTTGTCGTTGAAACTACGAATGGCGAGGGTGCTTTCGTCTTGTACTTGAGGATCGGCAACTCGTCCAGACCACAGAACATTGTCAATTACAATTAAACCGCCATTGCGTACAAGTTGCAGCGATCGCTCAAAATAAGCCTCATAATTTTCTTTATCGGCGTCGATGAAGGCAAAATCAAAGGTTCCTGCTTGTCCCTCGGCTATTAGTTTGTCGAGAGTATTTATTGCTGGGCCCAACTGCAAAGAAATCTTATTAGCAACGCCCGCAGCTTCCCAATAGCGTCGTGCGATCGCAGTATATTCCTCGCTGACATCGCAGGCAATAATTTGACCGTTAGGAGGCAGCGCTAAAGCTACGCACAGCGAGCTATAACCAGTAAAAACGCCAATTTCTAAGGTTTTGGTCGCTCCCATAAGCTGCACCATGAGCTCCATAAACTGACCTTGTTCGGGAGCAATCTGCATCATCCCCATAGGATGCTTAGCAGTTTCTTCTCGTAGTGAAGCGAGAATATCTGGCTCCCGCAGAGAAATAGATAACAGATAATCGTAAAGTTGATGTTCTAGGCCAAGAGTTGAGTTCGCCATTGGTTTGTCCTTGCTGCTCACTTTTGATTTTAGATTTTAGACGCCCTGTTAATGGAAATCGGAGAATGTAGAGTTAATTTAGGCATATATTTTGCTGTGGCTGATGGCAGGTTGCAGTAGCAGTGTGTCGGTTACACAGAGGCCACTTGCAAAACGCACGCTCTACTTCCAAATCAGTTTATCTCAGCCGCAGGTGATTTCGCAGCTCTGGAAAATAAAAATCGATAGAGGGGAGCGTTTTGAGATTCCTACTTTTCTAGCACTAGCACCGCGTAACCCCGTTAGTGATACCAGTTCAAAAAACGAATGCAACTGTATACAATCTGCAAACCCATACATAATCAGCCATTCCCCATCTCAAATCTCAAATCTCAAATGGTATGAGTTGGGGAGAAAGTGACTTCATCCTGATTACTAAGGAATGAGAGTTAAATAACTTCCACTCTTGAAAGTGGGATGGGCGTCCCGCCCGTCCAAAAATGACGGGCGGGACGCCCATCCCACAAAAACAACTAAAATTGTAAGTTATTTAATTCGCGATCCTAACTAGATGAACTGCGAAAAACATAAGTATGTCATTGCCAGTGAAATGAAGCAATCCCAAAGGTTGTGATTCGTTTACATTTTGTTACATTGTCAAGTTTGTTTGTGTCGTTCTACTTAATCGTCAATGAGTAATTATTGAGGACTTATATCATGTCCGATCGATTATCCCTAATACGGTAGGGGCGGGTTCACGAACAATATCTGCCAATAATTGACAATCTCAAAAACCCGCCCTTTTAATCGATCCCAAACCAAAAAACCGTTTCCTTTAACTATTATGGATGGGTTCAAGCCCGTGTATGTTCCTGGAACAAACTAGGCGTCTGGAAACCCTTGTCTCCCGGAGTATTACTAATCACTAATAAACTGGGTTCAATAGGACGATTTCTTAACTGTCACACTTTATGAATCCATACTTAAACAACCTACCCCAAATCTCAACTACCTTGCACGATTGAGGTAGAGCAAGTATTGGCGGGAAAAAACAGGTTTACCGCAACCCTTGGCCTGCACTTTTACTCATAACTAATGAACCGGGATTAATAGGACGCTCACTTAACTGTCACAGTTTATTCCTCCAGACCTAAACCACCTACCCACAATCAAAACAACATTCTACCAAGGCGATCGCTATGTATTACACTTTCGCAGGTTTTGGTGCCGCCACAGGCATATTTTTGCTGCTAGTTTTTGCCATTCTGCAATGGCTGCACGTCTCCGCCGGCAGTTTTATTGATTGGATAATTGCCATTGCTATTTTTGAATGGCTGTTGCTGATAGTTACAGTTCCCTGGAATATCCACTTTGAAGCTAAAGAAGTTTTAGCGCAAGCCGCCGAATCGACTAAAAAAAACATTGCTGTCGATCGGGAACAACTACAATACGTTACTGTATTAGTTAGCCGATCGCTCTTGGCGGCGATCGCACTTCACCTGTTTAGCGCGATCGCACTTTACGCCCTAGCCGCCGCCGGAATTAGTGCTGTTGGCTATCTCAGTTCCGCTGCTGCACTGCTGTTAACTGTACTGCGTCCAGCTATCCGAGGTTATCAGTATTTAGCCCAGCGGCTGACAAGTATCCGCCGCCAATTTTTGCACCCCCGTGAAGATATTGTCGAACTCCGCAGCCGCTTTGCACAATTAGAATCTACAGTTAAAGATTTGGCCAATCAAATAAGTTCAGACAATCCGAATTCGTGGGTGGCTGTCCAAAATCGGGAACGGGAAGCGATCAGAAGAGAATTAACTACTTTATCCGCATCTCTACAATCTTTGCAAGCGACAAATCAGGCAGAGCACACTAAACTGAGAAGAGATGCAGAAAGTGCGATCGCCCAACTCACCGATGACGGACAATTTCTCAACCACGTCCGCGAAATCCTCCGCTTCTTTAAAGAAGCATAAAAGAAGTGATTAGTGATTAGTCATTAGTGATGAGCCATTTCTCATTAGTGATTAGTCATTAGTCCTTCTCCCAATTACCAATTCTCAAGTTCCCATTTGCACATATCTATCTTTAGATAGATGGCAAAGGCTCGCGAATACTAAAAGTCTTAAGGAAGAGAAAATTTTATCAGTCTTGAGGAAGACTCAATAAATATATTTTTCATATAGCAACCGCCCTGACGGTTAGGACGTTCTTAATGCTGAAACCCTTGCGGAAGATTGCTTTTTCCTTCTCTCCTAGATAACTAAAACCTTCTTCCTTCTTCGTTCTTCCTTCAATATCTGCTATGACAGCAACTTCTTGCCAACTATAACCAAAGATAGTTTGTGAATGAGCTAGCTTTGGATTAATATTTAAACATAAGCCAAAGACCTTTTTGAAAAGATAACTCAGGAATAAATCATGACTAATCGCCAACCAATACCCCCCAAAGAAGAAGTTAGCAAATCAACACCGGCCGACGAACAAATCGAAGCCAATATGGAAGCCCCCCACTACGACAGGGGCATTACTCCTGCGGAGACAGCAGCCCGACAAGAACGCGAAGGCGCTAACTTCATGCACACAACCACCGAAGCGAAGCAGAAAAGTGCAAAAACTGATGACCAAACCGATGACGAAAGCATTCACACTACAGATGGTTATACAGTAGACAAAGAAGGTCTGGTTAACAATTACGCGATCGAACCGGAAATGTACATCAACGAACCGGGCGATTTGAGAGCCAAAGAAGAAGCCGAAGCCGCAGAACGGGCTCGAATTCTCGCAGAAATCAAAGATAAAAAAGGCGAGGAAGGAAAACTGACAATGGATGCAGACACCCGTGGCAAAGGGCCGGGCATTATCTAGATTGTGTGGTTGGTAGTTGCATTTGGGCGCGCGAGCTTGCAACGGCAAAGCACAGGGGCGGGTTTTGATAGTTCCGGCAATTATCGATCGATATTTCCGGTAAAACCTGCCCCTATTTTGTTTTACACATCTGTTTTTTGAGTTGAGATGTTACATCTTACATCTTGCACCAATATCAATAATCCTTTTTTGGGCTGGGTCTCCTGCCCGACCCCTACTCCTCACAATAAAACTCATTCTTTGTGGAACAGGCAGGAAACCCTTTTCTTGAGAATGGTGCAAGATGTGAGTTACATCTGAGATATTGCACCATTCTCAATTACTTGTTTAGGAACAGGCTTTCCGGCCTGTTCCACAAGAGATGAATTTTTTTGTGGAACAGGCCGGAAAGCCTGTTCTTCAGAATGGTGCAAGATGTGAGTTACATCGTACACCTCTCAATTACCGTATCAATCGGCAAGTTTTCACACCCAGCCCAAAAACGCCTTAAAATACCTCAAGCTTTAACATTTTCCCTCAGCCAATTAAACTTAGCCTCAGCTAGCGCCAAATTTTCCAGAACGTTAGGATTGATATCCTCGCGTTCAAATTCTGGTTGATCTAATTCTATATTGCGACCATATTCTATATGTCTGATCGTACCGCGCATCCTATCTGCCAGACACAGTGAAATTCCATAATAAAACCGCGAAGCAAAGCCCATATCTTGATCGAGTTTGATTACTAACTGTCGCCTGGGAATTGCCAGCAAGTGAGTTTCTTCGATCGCCTTCACCGTTGCCAAAGGAGGGCGAGCATCAATGAAAGAGACTTCTCCCACCAGTTCTCCGCTGGCTATTTTAGCGAGTTCTCTAGTCCGCTCAGCCTCGATTAAAACGCTTAAACTCCCCTTCAAAACAATGTATAGCGCATCTATCTGCCTCCCTTCCTGGATCAAAATCCCGCCCGGATCTAAAACTTCCTTTTTGCCTTTTTGGACGATCCAGTTGATATCGTCATTATTTAACTGGCTCAAAATAAAAAGTGCTTTTTTTCTGCTGCTGTCGGCCATAAGTTTTAGCTCTCGATCGCTTCTTCTTTATATAAAATTTAGATGGCGCGCGATCGCAACTTCTTCCGAAGCAGTCCTCGCTCAATAAAGTTTTTCTTATCCTGCCTAACTTATTAGCAAAACCCATATCCGGCAGGCTTTGCCAATAGCAGATGAATCACGCTGAATCATAATCTCTCAATACTAGCATTTGTTAAACAATCTTTTTTAACTCGATCGACCTCAAAAAACTCGTGTAAAATTCCCGTCTCAAAAGGAATTGGGTTCACCCGCCCAGCTTTGGTGCGGGATGGGGCGCGGCAGACAATGCTCCGCGCCCAGTCTTGCTCACTAAATCGATCGCAAATCAGGATAGCCGGCCAACATATCGTCAGCAGTCAGAGTGTCCCCGTTCGCTTGAGGAGTCCACAGCACCTCAACCGCCAGCAACTGCTCGCTCGATACTCCCCCAATCTGGCGCAAAGCTTGGCGCAAATCTTCAGAGTTTTTCACTGCTGGCAATTGCAATTTACCTTGAGTACCGACAATCACCGTCACCACAATAAATTCCCCAGGATCTGAATTCACATCAGAAGCCACCAGCGCCCCATTTTCCTGCAAACCTGGCAGGATATTGCTGCTCCCTGCTTGCCGGAGCTGATTGTTATAATTCGAGAGCGTTTCTTCAGTAAATTTACTGCGTTCTGCCAAAGAAAGTTGATTAAACTTAGCTTCGGCTGCTTCCAAGCGAGTTTGCACAGATTCAGCGCCCGCGTAAACCCAGTATTCAGGATGCCGCAGCAGCGCCAGAGTAGATTCTTGCAGCACTTGAGCGCGACCGGCTGCTGTATCGGTATCCGCTTTTCGCGCTAGGGAGTCGAGTTCGGCTTGCAAACCGCGGGCCTCTGCTAGCAAACCAACTTGCAAGCGGGCGACAGATACAGTGGTAGTAGGGGCGCTGTTGCCCAGTTCGTCAGTTCCGCCCCCGGCGCGGCGGAAGCTTTGGACGAGGAAATTAGCGATCGAAATAAAAATCAAAATCGAGAACAGGCCGCCAAACCCGCCCCCAAAGCCAAAAAACGGCAGTAAGAACGGGAAACCGAAGCCGCCGCCAAAGCCGCCACCATAGCCGCCGGGGTAGTAGCCTCCTCCCGACGGCGCGTAAGTGCGACTAGGAGACGAGTAACTGCGCGCCGGAGCACTAAAAGATCCGCCGCCGATGCGTCCGCCGCTGCGGGCAGCCAGAGCTCCATCAGCGTTACCCAGGGCTAGCGTCAGTACCAGACCGATCGCAAATAGTGATTTCAAAAGCGGTTTGATCTTTGAAATTAGTTGCTTGTACATAAGACCGTTACTTTTCGATACATTTATAATTTACAGTTTATTCTCGCTTCTGGGCAGCCTGGTTATAGGTGTGAAGCCAGCGAGATATCCGTACCAACCGATCCCACCACAGTTATGCCTGAGTCTGCAAACGAGAAAACCTAGAAAGGACTTGCATTCCGATGCGGAGAACAATAGACCTCTGGAATAATTATTGTGGAACAGGCATCTTGCCTGTTCAAGACTTGATTTTCACTTCTAGGTCTAATCGACATCGCGGGTTTTACAGAACTTTACTTAAGTACAGGGCGATCGGCCAACAATAAGCTCTAGACTTTTAAAGAAGCGCCACGAGTCCTAGAAAACAGGGCTTTATCTACCGTAAAAAAAACATTATGTTTCTAACTCACCGCCCCCGCCGCCTCCGCAACCATCCCCAACTCCGCCGGATGGTACGCGAAAATATCTTGACAACCAGCGATTTAATTTACCCCCTATTTGCCGTACCGGGGGAAGCTTTTGCTAAAGAAGTCACATCGATGCCCGGAGTTTACCAGCTATCGGTAGACAAAATAGTAGAAGAAGCAAAAGAAGTCTACGACCTCGGCATTCCCGCTATTATTTTATTCGGCATTCCCGCAGACAAAGATACAGATGCTACAGGTGCTTGGCACGATTGTGGCATCGTTCAACAAGCGACGGAAGCAGTTAAAAAAGCCGTACCAGATTTAATCGTCATGGTCGATACTTGTCTGTGCGAATATACCAGTCACGGTCATTGCGGCTATTTGGAAGTCGGAGATTTAAGCGGCCGCGTCTTGAACGATCCCACACTAGAATTGCTGAAGAAAACCGCAGTTGCTCAAGCTAAAGCCGGTGCAGATATTATCGCACCTTCGGGAATGATGGACGGTTTTGTCGGAGCAATTCGCGAAGGATTGGACTCCGCTGGATTTGAAGATATTCCCATCATGTCTTACGCGGCAAAATACGCCTCAGCTTATTATGGCCCATTCCGAGATGCAGCAGAGTCTGCTCCGCAATTTGGCGATCGACGCACCTATCAAATGGACCCCGGAAACGGCCGCGAAGCTCTGAAAGAAATTGCTCTCGACATTGCCGAAGGCGCAGATATGCTCATGGTTAAACCCGCTTTAGCTTACATGGACATCATCTGGCGCGTGAAGGAAGCAACTAATCTGCCAGTTGCTGCTTACAACGTTTCTGGCGAATATGCGATGGTGAAAGCCGCCGCCCTCAACGGTTGGATAGATGAAGAAAGAGTAGTGATGGAAACTTTGACAGGATTCAAGCGTGCTGGTTGTGATTTGATTTTGACTTATCACGCCAAAGACGCCGCCCGCTGGTTGCAAAACTGATTCACTTAATTTGAGATTAGAGATTAGAGATTTGACTCCACACCACAATCTTCGGGTGTTCTTGTGGAGTCAACACCTCTCTCGATAGATGCTTTTTGAGCAATTAGGCAAGACACTAGCTATAGCTTACACTTACCGATAAACGACGCCTCGAAACCGGGTTTTTACCCTTTCAGTGGGCTGTAACTGAGATATTGCACCATTCTCAGGAACAGGCAAGATGCCTGTTCCACAAAGAGTGAATTTTCTTGTGGAACAGGCATCTTGCCTGTTCATAAAAAGCTTATTGACAATGGTGCAACATTTCAGTTGTAACGAAGTATTGCTATGAAAAAACCCGGTTTCTCTGTAGACAAACTCCCAACCCCTAAAAAATCAGTCATTCCCCATCTAAAATCTCTAATCTCAAATATCAAATGGTATGAGTTCTAAGTTGGGAATTTTGAGTCAAAGACTTTTTTTCAAAATTTACCCCAAAAAGTATTAATCATCACCGAAATTAGTTAGAAAATATGTATGAATAAAAATAGTTTTGTAAATGGGGAATTCAACCATTGATAGTTCCCAAGCAAAATCAACTTTCACTCGTGTAAAACAGTAAAAGTAACACAGTTGAGATACAACTTCAAGGCAGATTGAGCATGACATCAACGACTAGGGATTCCAGTCACATTCAATTTTGTATAGGTCGCGATCGCGCCGACATCGTACAGATCCAAGAACTATTTAAAGCCGCCGCCTTTTGGGCGAGGGAACGCAAGATAGAAGATTGGGAAATTGCGATCGCCAACAGCGAACCAGTTGTTACAGTTTGGGACGGCTCACGAGCGATCGGCTTTGCCAGAGCCACCTCAGATGGCATCTATCGAGCTACCATCTGGGATGTCGCCATTCACCCGGATTACCAAGGTGCAGGACTCGGCCGCAAATTAGTGCAAACCGTCTTGAGTCACCCTCGGATGTGCCGAGTAGAGCGAGTTTACCTGATGACAACTTACAAACAAAGCTTCTACGAGCGCATCGGTTTTCAGCCAAACGCTAGCACCACAATGGTACTTGAAAATCAGCTTCTAGAAGAAAATCTCGAATTAGAAATTAGCAACGGCGAATTGCTAACTGCTAATTGTTAAATCCGCACAAAAATTGCACCAAAATCTATAATATGTAGGGTGCGTCGCAGCGCACCTTACTCCCTATTAGACATCTCCAATAATTCTTGTGGAACAGGCCGGAAAGCCTGTTCAAGACAGGCTTTTCACTCCTATGTCTATTAAATCCCGTAGATTGCTCGTTGCCGAACTTTCTTCATCAGAAAGTTGCCAAAGGAATAGAACACTGAGTCCGGTTAAAATTGCACTCTTCGGACTCAGAAGGCACCGCCAGAACCTCCAACTTTCCGCTCATCAAACTTAAAAGAGTCTGATTCATCAATAACCTCATTCCCGAAGACACCTGAGAATTATCGCTGCTCTTGGTAATATCACACTCCAAATCGTGCTTCAGCAAATCCCAAGACTCGCTCCAAGCACTCACTGAACGCTGATCGTCCACCCAAATGTGAACGTATCCAGATTCCGGCGAAGAATGCGCCGAAACAGAAATACTCCCCTCCTCCATCTGAGCCACAGCAGTATCTACCAAATTGACTAAAACTTGCCTAAACCTCGGCAAATCTGCCAATACATAAATCCCGGGGTCTGGCGGCAATATCTCCAAACGAATGCCGCGATTAGCAGCTTGCAAGTAAGTTAAATCATCAACCTCGTCAAAAACCTTAGCTAACTGAATCGGCTCAATATCCATCCTTTCAGTGCCGTGTTCAGTTTTAGCAACAGAGATAATTTCATCTATTAATTTCACCAGCTTGAGTGCCGCGACGTGAGCTTGCTCGACAAACTCTCGTTCCTCAGCCGGATCGTCGCACAAATCCGAGAGAATTAATTGCAGCGTACCAATCATAGTGCTCAGGGGCGATCGCAACTCGTGAGAAGTTCGAGCCAAAAAACCCGCCTTAAATTGGCTCATCTCCGATGCCATCTGATAAGCCAATTGAGTTTGCTTAAGTTGCTCGGAAAGAGCATCAAACTTCTCTAAGTGAATTTCTTGAGGAGGTGGGGCTACTTTGGGCGCCGGTTCGGGCTGTTGCGAGCTTTTTTGCCGCAGGCGCCAAATCAAACTGCTTCCCAAACCCAGCCCCAGTCCCATACCTAAATATATAAAGTTGCTCCAGCCGATCGGCGCCATATTGCTTTGCCTTGGAGTTTAGCTTTTAGCATTCTAACTCGATCGTGCCTTGTCGCAATATTTCCCACCCGCTGCCCGTCCATTTAGCCACAGTCGAAGGCAAACTCGAAGCAGTTGTCGCTGTTGCTAATTCAGAAGGAACTAATGTCAAGACTTCGGGAAACTGAGCCTCAATTTCTGCCACCGATTCCAGAGGCGGCTGACCGGATAAATTAGCACTGGTAGTAGCCAAAGGGCCTGTCTGCTCTAGAATCTTTAGGGCAAGGGTAAGGTTAGGGACTCGTACTCCGATTGTAGTTGGGTCGATCGAATTCATGGCCGCCGGGACTTTTGGCGAAGCCGGCAGTACCAAAGTTAACGCCCCCGGCCAATAGGATTCGGCCACTTGCTGCCACAATTTAAACTCTGCTGGACTCCCCTGCACGTAAGGCCATAAAGCCTTGGCCGATGCTGCCATCAAAATTAGCGGTTTGTCTTGACTGCGACGTTTAGCGGCAAAAATCAACTCCGAGCGATCGGGACGCGCAGCCAAAGCGGGTACAGTATCTGTAGGAAAACTGACAATATGATTACCAGAAATTGCCCCTTGAACTAGGGCATCGATCGAAACTTGTGTCATGACATTTTAGATTTTAGATTTTAGATTTTAGATTTTAGAAGTACGACATATTCTTGAAACCTACAGACGGTAGGCTAAGGCAAACCGATCGATTCCTGCTAAATCCGAAAATATCTGAACTTTGCCATAACTCCCGTGACTTTGCAGCATATCAGCTACCGCCGTTTCTTGTCCCGCCATCATCTCAACCAGCCAAACTCCCCCCGATTCTAAATAATCGGGAGCCGTTTCTACCAAATGCCGGATGCACTCTAACCCGTCAAAACCGCCGTCTAAGGCCAGATGAGGTTCGTGCTTCAAAACTTCCGGTTCCAGAGTCAGCACCGTGCTGCTGGGAATGTAAGGGGGGTTAGACACCATCCCGCTGACTTGACCTTTGAGAAATTCTAGCGGTTCCCACCACGAACCTTGATAAAAATTAATTCGCGATTCAAAGCCCAAATTCTCAGCATTCAGTCGAGCAACTGCCAAAGCTTCCGAACTGCAATCTACTGCATAAACCCTAGCATTTGTCAACGCAGAAGCTAAGCCGATCGCGATCGCCCCGCTGCCCGTCCCCAAATCCACCCAATGCGATTTGGTCAATTCTCCCCCCCGAAGCTCGGAGAAGTTTAAATCTTCTCCCCCCCTTACTAAGGGGGGGTTGGGGGGGGTAGATTTTTGATTGATATTTTCTGCTTCTAAACGGCTTTTAACAGCTTCTACAGCCAAATCGATCAGCAATTCTGTTTCAGGACGCGGAATTAGCACCGCCGGCGTTACTTTGAGCGAAAAATGCCGCCAATGTGCAACTCCCGTTAAATACTGCACCGGCACCCGTTCCTGCAAGCGCCGCTGCCACAATTGAGCAAGTTCCGATAAAGACAACTTTAATTCAATTTTTGGCAAATCTTTAAACGACTCCAAACGCAGAGCCAACCTATCCAAACCCGCCAGCTCTTTCAGCAGCCAGTCGATTTCTGCTAGGGGAATGTCAGAGGATATCGCCTCGGTTTTAGCTTGATTCGCCCATTCCCAAAGCTCTAAACCAGAAACAAACATAAGACTTTGTAATAATTGCTAATTGCTAATTGCTAATTGTTAATTGCTAATTGCTAATTCGTAAATAGTAGGTTGAGTCGAGAAACCCAACCTACTATTTAATGACTGATAACTGATGACTAATGACTGATGACTGCTGACTAACTATTAGCGAGCTGGAGCCGGAGAGGCTGGAGCCGGCCGAGCTGGAGCCGGAGCAACCTGTGGATTTTGGCCCGCACCGGCAGGTTGGAGCGATCGCACAAATTCCAGCGACTCCCGCGAGGGAACCAAAATCATTTGGGTCAAAAACGGGTCGTTCTCAGTACGCAAAGCTTCCAAAACGCTCTCCAAGTTCACCACCTCAATCTTAATTGTGGCGGTCACGTTGGGCTGCTGCTGCTTAAAACGATCGACCATTCCCTGTAAATCCTCCTTGTTAAAAAACAAGGGAATCACCTCTTGCTGACCCCGCTGAATCGTCAAATAACCATTTTCTGCGCCGCCTCTTGCCAAAAATAGAGGTACACCGTTGAACTCATTAACTTGTTGACCAGTCTGCTGAAGTACAGTTTTAGCGGACTGCACCTGCTGCGGAGCGGGAACGAAAGCAAATTGCACTTCCTCCGGCTTGCCTTTATTTGCTTGAGTGAGCTGATAAATTTCCCCCAGCGACACCGGCATCACGCGCACCGTGGCCGCCAACTGAGGATTTCTGGTTTTCAGTTGATCGACAAAAGCTTGAGCGTCTTTCTGGCTGATGAAAATTCCCGCCACGGAAGCATTACCAGTTTGACCCTGACCCTGCTTGGGAACAGAAGCGATCAGGGGCGCACCCTGAGCGTCTGTAATCGTAAATACCGGCACCGATCGCAATTTTTCCAAAATTTGCGGCTCCGGCAGTGCCAGTGCAGACATCTTGCCAATTGGGGAGGGGCCCAGCAGAGTGCTGCCGACAATTCCCAATATTGCGCCCAAACGAACTAATGATTTCATGTTTTTTCCATCAGGAGCGATCCTGAAACACATTAACGCAAAGACTCGCGCTTTCACACGATCGGCAAAAACTGCCTCAATTTGTTTTCATTTTGACTAAATGTAAACATCAGAGACAGTTCTGCTTCAATCTATTATTTAACATTGTGCGATCGGGATGACAGGATTTGAACCTGCGACATCCTGCTCCCAAAGCAGGCGCGCTACCAAGCTGCGCTACATCCCGGTGTGATAGTTAGCTATCTTTTAACCATTAACACACAAAACCGCTTGCTTGTCAAGCTTTATTAAATATTTAGCTCTCGATGGAGCTAAGGCGAAGTTTTTTTCAGGTTGTGCGGTTTGACGCCACCCAAAAATCGATACCAGCCCCTGACTCCTATCGCGATCTGCTCAAATCGACTGACAATACTTGCACAGTTTCATAACGGCGCTGATGCCGAGATACATCCAAGCGTAACTGAGGGCAGCGCACAGGTGCAGTCGGTGTTGGCAGCGTCAATATTGTATTGTAGATCCTCAACAAATCAACGCCGACCTGCACCTCGCTCGCTAATCAGGATACCAAAACATACCTTTAATCCCCTCTGGATCGGACATAAAGCCCAAATTGCGGTAAAAATCCACCACATGAGGGTCAGCAAATAAGGTAATGTTGCTGATATCTTCACTGCGGAGTTTTTTAATGATGTATTTCATCAGCGCCTTGCCCATGCCTTTGCCCTGGTAGTCGGGATGAACTACCACATCCCAAAGCGTGGCATTAAAAGCATGGTCTGAAGTCGCTCTGGCGAAACCCACCAGCCGTCGCTGGCTGCCCCGCATCTCCCACATAGAGACGACTAGGAAGCTGTGCTGAATAGCTTTTTTGACTTTACGCAGGGGACGGCGGGACCAACCCACTGCATTACAAAGTTCTTCGAGTTCGTAGAGGTCAATGTCCCGATCGCAACTGAAAAAGATGCGAGCGTTTCCGCTGGCGGGCTTGCGAAACGTTGGGGAAAGCGGATCGCCTAACCCAACAGCCACATCTTCCTCAAAATCCGCTGTTTGGGGTACAGAGGCAGACTCAGAACTACTAAATAAGTTTTTCCAAAAACCCATGCAGGCGCGGTTAAGGTAGTAGAAGTTGGACGACGAGAAAGAGAACCAGACAGATAAACCCACCCCGATCGGCGTAGGATCAATTGCCGGTAGCCTCTTGAGGAACAGTTTACGGTACACTCATCTTACGCCGAAAACAGGGATTTGTCGTCCAACATTGAGTCTGCGCTTTTTTGATTCTGTCAAGTTTGGTAGAAATGTTCTGCTAGCCAGTGCCCGGATAACCCGCTTTTAAGGTAAAATTTGTTGCCGAACCAGGACAGAGGCATATTAGGAAATGCTTCTTTTGAGTGCCGCCGATCGCGCCGGAACTTATACCCTTGGTGGGAAATACCACTGGAATGGCGCAACGGTAAGGAACCCCACGCTTAAAAGCGGGGGCTTTTAGGAAGTCCGGCTCGTTCCGAGCGGTGCAAGAAGAAAGCCCGAACCTTACCAGAGACTGGATTAGACCTACGTTTTTTGAGTCATGATACCGGAAAATGCGACGCTAGTTTTCCGCTCTATCGCCCAAAGTTAAACAGGATTAACGGGGTTAAACCAGTGCTTTTGGCATAACAAGCTCCTAAAACATTCTCGAAGCGAACTTTACCCAGCAATGGAGGACTTTGTGTCTAATTTCGTTTTTCTACTTGATATCCACAAACGACCGCTCAATCCAATTCGTCCAGGATTGGCTCGCAAATTGCTAACCACTGGCAAAGCTGCTGTTTTTAAAAGATATCCATTCACACTCATTCTCAAGGTAGAGATAACAGCACCCCAGGAACCAATCACTCTTAAATTAGACCCTGGCTCCAAGGCTACTGGAATCGCATTAGTGCGAGGAGAGAATATAATCTTTGGTGCAGAGCTAACTCACCGAGGTCAAGCTATTAAAGCTAGTTTGGAGTCTCGCCGTTCATTGCGTAGAGGTAGGAGAAATCGTCATACTCGTTATCGGAAAGCTAGATTTCTAAATAGAACTCGCCCGAAAGGGTGGTTGGCTCCAAGCCTACAACATCGTGTCGAAACAACCCTAACCTGGGCAACTAGATTGATGAAAGTCGCTCCCATTGGTTCTATTGTTCAAGAACTTGTGCGGTTCGACTTGCAACAACTAGAAAATCCAGAGATTAATGGACTGGAATATCAGCAAGGCGTTTTATGTGGTTACGAGAGCCGCGAATATTTGTTAAACAAATGGGATAGAAAGTGCGCGTATTGTGGAATTACGGATACGCCACTACAAGTCGAACACATTCATCCCAGAGCCAAAGGCGGCTCTAATCGCATTTCTAATCTGTGCCTTGCTTGCGATGCTTGCAATAAAAAGAAAGGTACTCAAGCTCTTGAGCAATTCCTCTCTAAAAAGCCCGATATTTTAAAGCGGATTCTATCCCAAGCAAAACGTCCCTTAAAAGATGCAGCAGCAGTTAATTCAACTCGCTGGGCGTTGTTTAACGGACTCCGTTTGACGACTGGTTTACCAGTTTCTACTGGCAGTGGTGGCTTAACAAAATTTAATCGCACTCGATTAAATCTACCTAAATCCCACTGGTTAGATGCTGCTTGCGTAGGCAAAGTCGAAGAATTAAAGGTGCTGACTTTTCAACCGCTGTTAATAAAAGCAGCCGGACACGGTACTCGACAAATGTGTGGCACAAATAGGTTTGGCTTCCCAGTTCGACACAGATCGAAAAAGCAGATCCATTTTGGTTTTCAAACTGGCGATATTATCAGCGCTACCGTCACCGCAGGCAAGAAAGTCGGTTCCTACGTGGGACGAGTTCTTTGCCGTGCATCCGGTTCGTTCGACATCGCTACAATGAAGGGAAGAGTAGCAGGAATTAGCCATAAATATTGCAAACCTATTCACAAAAAAGATGGCTATTCCTATGGATTTTGATTCAAGGCGACTGAAGTCGCAGCCGCTTTCCTCCCCATCTCTAAAGCCAGGGGCTTCTCACTCGTTTTTTGGTGACATTCTCGTGATAAGTTCTCAGACAGATTTGACTTTTGCTTTTAGTGAGGAGACGGGTACAATTTAAGTCGAATCGTCGAATCGAAAATCCCATTGCCATAAGGCATGGAAGAGTCAATACCTAGTATATTTCCCGCACCTTCCCCTCAATTATGGCTTCGGGTTTAAAACCATCTACACTAGAACTTCTCAAGCGCTTTAACCGAGCGTTTCCGCAGTTTTATGAGCAATTTGTCAGCAGCGAAATCCAGTTGCAAAACCTCAAATTAGCTTACCAGCTTTACAAAACTCGGCAAGCAGTCATCGAAATCCGAGCTGAAGGTAACAAAAGTGCCCTGCATTTTGCTTACCGGAACCAGTCTTTTCTATTGAGCGATATTTTTGGAGTGCTCGCGGCCTACGGGCTGACGATTCACAGTCTGAGTCTGTACGGTCAAATTTACCCGCCCATGCTGGTATTTATCAAATTGGTCGTATCTCGCGGTGGCAAGGTACTGGCAGATAAAACAGCAGAAAACGTCTGTAGGGCGGTTCGAGAGGCATTGGCGGGGCATTTTGAGGTTGAAGAGATGTTGGCGGTGGAATTTAATTTAGACGCGGGTTTAGAAGATGTGGCAACTGAATTCTACGTCGATCCGGTTTTCCACTTGCCAGCTTTGCTGATTGAAGCCGATAATCAACCTGGACTTTTTTACAAAGTTATGTATGCCATCTGGCAAGAGGATTTGTTGGTCGTAAATGCTAATTTGCTAGTTTGGCGGGGGCGAACTCGCCTAATTCTCTATTTGTTGGGGCCCAATGAAAGTTTAATTCCCGAATATCTGGGGCAGAAAATCGCTGAGGGGGTGCGACAAAGATTGCTAGGCGAGCGATTTTAGGGCAAGCTGCCGATGCTCCCTAAATAACTAGATTTCTATAAGTAGACATTAGTTTGCAGAAGTTTTCCAGTGAGATAGGATAAAAAGCTCGGCAACATTGTTCCTACAAACGAGTGTAGATAGCGGTTCTCATAAACATGGAACACGCCGAAACGATGTTGTCAAGCTTTTTAAGTTTTACAGCGCCTACTTACTTAAGTAAGCTCGCGGGACTACACGCAAAAGTCGCCAGTATCCGCAAAAATGCGCTCAATAAAATTACGTCTCACCTCGCCCAAAACTAGGGATAGGTAACGCTAGCTAGAGAATTAAGAGATTAAATAATTGTTGAATGCTAACAATTTAGTTGGTTTAATAGTTGAAGGTAGGAGGTACGAATTTAATTTGTAACTATCCTACAAAAAAATATCTAATTTGACACTGGAATTCCAAGGGTTAACAACTTTCAAATCGGCTAAGTTTGGGAAAATTATTGCCGCAAAATGCCATTAAAAAATCGCGTTGATTTATGTCGCAATTGCGATCGATACAGCAGACAAAAAATTGAAGGGTGCAAAAAATATAGAAAGCTGGTTTGAAGGAATATTTATTCTAGGCCGATCGCATAAAAGGGCAAGCTATGCCAAGATTGCCCGTGCAGTGGACAAAAATCTTGTAGCGTCAGCCTGAAAAAGCTTGAAAACACAGGGTTTCGGCGTACTCCCTCTTTGTGAGAAAGGCTATACATAGGTTTACATCGGTCTTATGGAGCGGGTAGGATAAAAGTATGGCAACAATCGACATCCTAGGGGTTCGGCACGCTTACGATTTGACGGCTCCGACTGCAACTTCCCCGGTTCTGGTATTTGTCCACGGCTGGCTGTTAAGCCGCCACTACTGGCAACCTTTGACCGATCGCTTGGCATCAAACTATCAGTGCCTTACCTACGATTTGCGGGGGTTTGGCGATTCTCAATCCGACGGTGGCGTCGATCGCGGGCATTCCGAACCGCTAAATTCCTGCTACACTCCCGCAGCTTACGCTCGCGATTTGGAACTTTTACTCGAAAAACTCGATATATCTTCTGCTTGGCTGGTGGGACACTCTCTCGGCGGCACGATCGCTCTATGGGGAGCCAGCAAATTCTCCGATCGCGTTAAAGGCGTGGTCTGCATCAATGCAGGGGGCGGCATCTATCTTAAGGAAGAATTCGAGCGGTTTCGATCGGTCGGCAAGCAGCTAGTGACAATGCGTCCCGGCTGGCTGCCTCGCTTGCCCTTAGCAGATTACGTGTTTGCGCGCGATTCTGTAGCCCGCTCGATCGGCAGATCCTGGGGACGGCAGCGCTTAATAGATTTCGTGGGAGCTCATCCAGAGGCAGCTTTGGGGGCTTTGTTGGACTCCACCACAGAAGCCGAGATTCACCTCTTGCCACAAATTGTGTCCCAACTCAAGCAGCCTGTTTATTTTATTGCCGGTAGTAAAGACAAAATTATGGAACCAAAATACGTGCTGCATTTGGCTAGCTTTCACTGGATGTTCCAAGGTTGCGGCGAGAATGTCCTTCAGCTTCCCGATTGTGGCCATTTGGCAATGGTGGAACAGCCGGATGCCGTGGCTAGTTATCTGCAAAATATTCTCAAAGAACACACTTAAAGGGAATTGGGCAAAACAAAGCCGAGGAATCGGGCATTGGGCCGAGAGCCGGTTCGGGGAAACGAAGCTACCAAATAGAAAGTTATAGCAGAAGGAAGAAGGAAGAACGAAGAAGGCTTTAGTTGTTATCTAGGAGAGAAGGAAGAAATTGACCGCATGGGGAAAGTGCAATTAAGAACGTCCTAACCGTCCGGGCGGTTGCTATACAAGTTAAAAGTTAAAACATTCTTCCCTGTTCCTTGTTCATTCTTACCTCTTGCTTCTTCCCTGTGCCTTCTGCCTTCGCCTAAATCTGTTATCTTAAATAGATAAGTCTGCCCGATCGCCCTCTTGGGACAGACGTTTCGATTAAATAGTGGCTTTCAACTCTAAATTCTAATTCTGCTTAAATATCTGTGCGCGTTAACCTCACCGATCGGCAACAACACATCCTTTGGGCAACGGTTCGCCACTACATAGCAACAGCGGAACCCGTTGGCTCAAAAGCTTTGGCTGACGAATTCAACCTCAGCGTCAGCCCAGCTACAATTCGCAATGCGATGGGGACTCTTGAAAAAGCTGGACTGCTTTATCAGCCCCACACTTCGGCAGGACGAGTCCCCTCTGACTCCGGCTACCGAATTTATGTAGACCAGTTGATTCAGCCGTCTGATACGCTCGCCCGCAAGGTGGAACAGGTACTAGACCAGCTCAATTGGTCGGATGGTCGCATGGACGCGGCACTCCGTGGCGCTGCTCAAATCCTGGCAACTATCAGCGGTTACATAGCCATGATCACCATACCGCAAACCACTATGGCTTGCTTGCGCCACTTGCAACTGGTGCAGCTAGAGCCGGGAAAGGTGATGCTGATCGTGGTGACGGATGCCTACGAAACTCAGTCGGTTTTGGTGCAGTTGCCTTCAGACGCAGAAGGTAACAGGCCTGATGCCGAAATTGTCGATCGCCAGTTGCAGATTTTGTCGAATTTTTTGAACAGCAAGTTGCGGGGACGATCGCTCTCGGAACTCTCGGCTGTAGACTGGAGCGAGTTAGACCGGGACTTTGAGCTGTACGCTGAGTGGATGGAAACCATGCTGACTGCTTTGAGCAGCCGCCAAAGCAATCCAACCTACACGCGGATTCTGATCGGCGGTTTAGCAGAAGCGCTGCGCTTGCCTGAGTTTTCGCAGTTGCAGCAAGTTCAAACCCTGGTGCAACTGCTCGAACAAGAGCAAGAACTGCTTTGGCCTTTGATTTTTGAATCGCCTGAGTTGGACATCCCCGGAAAGCGGGTAACGGTGCGTATTGGTTCGGAAAATTCTTTAGAACCAATTCGTGGCTGTACTCTGATTTCTTCGACTTACCGCCGGGGATCAGTGCCGGTGGGTAGTGTTGGGGTTTTGGGGCCGACGCGGATGGTTTACGAAAATGCGATCGCGGTTGTGGAAGCTGCGGCGGATTATTTGTCAGAAGCTATTGGCGGAAATCGAGTGAGTTTTCCAGATGGCGATCGAGGGCGATCGGATAATCCGTTGTTAGATGCACCCTAATTTGATAGCCCCAAGCTTAACTGGCTTGGGGTTTTATTGTCTGTGGATGTACTCGCAACCTTTAAAAACCGGGTTTTGTGATAAAAAACCTAGGCTTTTATACTCTTTTTGGGGCAAGAAACTAAAGCTTCGCGGTTGACAAGAGAGTTTCGTAAACAACCCGGTTTCTGCGTCCATGAGCGGCTCGGAAAGTGGCAGGAGTGGCGGGCGATCGACTTTCCAGCGATCGCGAGAAAGAGATGGCGATGGTGAGCGATCGGGCATTCACAGAAAGTAATCGCGGAGCGTTAGTCGAACGGCGGGTTTAGCAGCCCAACTGACGAGTTTTGTTGCCAACCGGGTGGGCTGCTAAACCCGCTCTAGCGATAGCGGCTACGACCAATGAATAGAGGAGGCGCGTACCCCAGGAGCGTCGATTCCCAAGGCAGCAGAATGTCAAAATATTAAGACATTTTAGAGAGTTGGTCAAAAACAACTAAAAAAGATTAGTGTTGATATGAAAGCAATATTTCTTTTGGGAATAGCCCGGGTTAGACAATTGCAAATAACTTGCAGTGAATTTGGCTTGATTGCCACTCCATAAAAAATTTAACCGCTGAGTTAAGATCGAAACGAAATTTAGGGAATTTTCTTTTAGCATTCAATGAAATCGACCGATAAAACTAAAAATACCTTTGCGATCACAACGCCTCTGTATTATGTAAACGATTTACCTCACGTTGGCAGCGCTTATACGACTATGGCTGCGGATGCCCTAGCCCGATTTGAGCGGCTGCGGGGCAAATCTGTTTTGCTGGTTACAGGGACGGACGAACACGGCCAGAAAATTCAGCGGACAGCCGAGAGTTTGGGACGATCGCCCCAAGCTCACTGCGATTCAGTGGTTCCGGCGTTTGAGGCGCTGTGGGAGCAACTCTCTATCCAGTACGATCGCTTCATCCGCACAACTTCGCGGCGCCACGAGTACATTGTCAAAGAATTTTTCCAGCGCGTCTGGAACTCCGGCGACATTTACTTGAACCAGCAACAAGGTTGGTACTGCGTCTCCTGTGAAGAATTCAAGGATGAACGGGAATTGTTGCCGGGAAATCGGTGTTCTGTCCACACCAGCAAGGAAGTTGAGTGGCGCGACGAGGAAAATTACTTTTTCCGTCTGTCGCGGTATCAAGACCAACTGCTGGCTTTGTACGCAGAACGTCCCGACTTCATCGCGCCGGAAAGCCGACGCAACGAAGTGCTCAGTTTCGTCAACTCTGGACTGCAAGACTTTTCGATTTCTAGAGTGAATCTCGCATGGGGTCTGCCAATGCCAGTTGACCCCAGTCACAGCATCTACGTCTGGTTTGACGCTTTGCTGGGATACGTCACGGCCTTGCTAGATCCGGACAGCGACCCGATTTTGGAGAATGCTTTATCTAAATGGTGGCCGGTTGACTTGCACTTGATCGGCAAAGATATTCTTCGCTTCCACGCAGTTTACTGGCCGGCAATGCTGATGTCAGCGAATCTGCCGGTGCCGGGTCGCGTCTTCGCACACGGGTTTTTGACCAAAGACGGCAAAAAAATGGGCAAAACGGAGGGTAATACTTTAAACCCTGTCGAATTGGTCAACAAGTACGGCGCTGATGCAGTACGTTACTATTTCCTCAAAGAAATTGAGTTCGGAGAGGACGGCGATTTTAACGAAACTCGGTTTATCAATATATTGAATGCTGAGCTAGCAAATGATTTGGGAAATTTGCTTAACCGCACGTTAAACATGGCTCGCAAATATTGCGGTGCCTGCGTACCAAATGTGTTGGGAGAAAACATTGAGGGCGACAACCTTCTCAAGGCTATGAGCCTGGATTTGGGCGATCGAGTAGCGGATTTTTACGAAGAGTTGGCTTTTAGCAAGGCTTGCGAAGCCGTGCTTGCATTAGTGCGAGCCGGGAACAAGTTTATTGACGTGCAAGCACCTTGGAGTTTGTACAAGCAGGGACAGCTCGAAAGTGTCGAACAGGTGCTATATTCTGTTCTGGAATCTGTTAGACTAGCATCTTACCTTTTATCGCCGATTATTCCCAATATCAGCAACGCTATCTATCAACAGCTAGGTTTTTCAATTGACTTTAACGATCGAGTTACAGTTAACAGTTTAGCGAATTTTGCAGCTCATGCTGCCTGGGGCGCTTTGCCTGCAAACCAAACTCTGGGGGAACCCCAACCTGTTTTTAAGCGGATCGAGCTGCTGTAAACAGTACCTTCATAGTTGGCAGCCAGCGCTCTGGGTGTTATGACAGACTACGAATTAGCAGTTATTTCCTTACCAATCTTTCATAAAAATTGAGGCATAACAATCATGTTGAATAGAATAGAAAGCAACGACCTTTTTACGCCGGAACAGGTTCTAGAAAATCGGGGTAGAGTGGCAATTTTTATTGACGGTTCTAACCTTTTTTACGCGGCTTTGCAGTTAGGAATTGAGATTGATTACACTAAGCTGCTGTGCCGTTTAACTGCGGGATCGCGGCTGCTGCGCTCTTTCTTCTACACGGGTGTCGATCGCACTAACGAGAAACAGCAGGGGTTTTTGCTGTGGATGCGCCGCAACGGCTACCGCGTGATTTCTAAGGATTTGGTACAGTTGCCAGATGGTTCTAAGAAGGCGAATTTGGATGTAGAAATCGCTGTGGATATGATGGCTTTAGTGGGGTCTTACGACACAGCGGTACTGGTGAGCGGTGACGGCGATTTGGCTTATGCTGTAGACGCTGTGAGCTATCGCGGTGTGCGGGTTGAGGTGGTGAGTTTGCGATCGATGACGAGCGACAGTTTGATTAATGTAGCCGATCGCTATATCGATTTGGAAATGATTAAGGACGACATCCAAAAAACATCGCGCCCTAATTATGCTTACCGCCCTTTGTCGGGTCTGAGCTTGATGGAGGAACACGACGACAGATAGGGATGTGGTAATGGGTAATGGGTAACGGGTAATGGGTGATGGTTAATGGGTTGAATCATTGAGAATTAAAAGTTAAAAATTTAGACCAAACATGACACATTTTTAATTTTTGATTAAGTGTTTTTCAAGAGCCAATTATTAATTACCAATTACCAATTACCAATTCCCAATAACCAATGATTAATCTCAAATCCCAAATTCCCAATTTCAAATCCCCAAAATTGATGCTGCTATTTTTAGCAGCACTGATTTTGGGGATTGGTGCTTGTGCGGTTCCGCAAGAGGCTCCAAAGAACAAATTAGCGGAGGATCTAAAAACTGCTCAACAGTCAAACAGCACTTTAACTTTAAACAAAGTAACCCTAGAACAAGCAAACGAAAAGGGCGAGACGTTCTGGAAAGTAAACTCGCAAAATGCCGTTTACAGCAAAGACCAAAAGATAGTTAACGTTCAGAAACCAGTGGGCAAATTGTTTCAGGACGGCAAAGAAATTTACGATATTCAGGGAGAAACGGGGCAGGTATTTCAGGAAGGAAATCAGGTTTTTCTCAAAGGTAACATAGTCGCTAAAGACCTGAAAAATGGAGTGGTGTTGCGGGGAAATGAGTTGGAGTGGCGGCCGAAGGAAGATGTTTTAGTTGTCCGCAATAATTTGACGGGAGAGAACAAACAGGTGACGGCTTCAGCGAAGGAAGCGCGGGTTTTCAGCAGGGCTAAGAGAATGGAGTTATTCGGCTCTGTGGTGGCGAATGTTAAAGATCCGGTTTTGCAATTGCGAACCGAGCACTTAGTGTGGTTTGTGGATCAACAAAAGGTAAACAGCGCCAAACCGACTCAAATTGACAGATACAAAGATAAAATAGTCACAGACAGCGGTTTTGCCGACCAAGTAGATGTAGACTTAAAAACCAAGATTGCGACGCTGACAAAAAACGCTCAGTTGATGCCATCAGACCCGCCGCTACAAATAGAAAGCAGTTTGATGAGTTGGAATTTTCCGGCCCAATCTGTGATATCGCCTGGACCGGTGAAGGTTTTTCACCGCGTGGAAAAGGTGACGATGACTGGGGATACGGGGCGGGGAGATTTAGAGAAAAAAGTTTTTTATTTGACGGGAAATGTGGTAGGAATTGGGGAAAAACGTCAAGCTCAATTAAATACCGATCGCGTAACGTGGTATTTAACTAACCAGACGTTCGATGCAGAAGGAAATGTGGTATATCGGCAGCTAAATCCGGTGTTTAATTTGACAGGGCCGAGGGCGGCGGGAGAGTTGAAAAATCAAACTGTGATTGTCAAAGGCGACGGTGGCGGCGGCCAAGTGGTTACGGAATTTGTACCGGACGAGTATAAGGGAACTTTGGGACAGCAATAATTGCGATCGCAGATGTTGGCAGATGAACGCTGATGAACGCAGATATAATTAAGATTGGATGGAGTAAGGAGGGGTGAGCGACTGTTGTTATTGAAATAATCCAAATACTAAAATGACTCCGCCATGACACTAATCGCAAGTGAGGACGAAGTTGCAAAAAGGCCTCAAAAAATCCCGCTGCGCCTCGTCTTAGTCGTACCATTCGTCCTGCAAATCTTCGCTGCTGTGGGACTGACAGGTTGGCTCTCGCTACGCAACGGCAAAACTGCCGTCAACAATGTTACTAGCCAATTACGAACGGAGGTAGTCGCCCGCATCAATCAACAATTAAACACTTACTTGGAAACGCCCCATTTGATTAATGCCATCAGCGTCGATGCCATTGGCCGCTTTGGGTTGTGGAATCCAGACAATATGGGTTCTATGAGAAGCTACTTCTACTGGCAGCTCAAGCAATTTTCCACTGTTAGTTACATCAGTTTTGGAGGCGAAAAAAAAGAATACGCGGGTGCTGGATATAAGGATGATGGCAGTGTGGTTATTGAAATAACCGATCGCTCTACTAATTTTCTCAATACGATCGTCAAGGTAGATAGAGAGGGCAACCCGACTCAGTTTAAGGAAACGCACCCAGACTACGATCCCCGCATTCGACCCTGGTATCAAGCTGCAAAAGTTGCAGGCAAACCCCAATGGAATAAAATTTATCAATATTATATTCAACCTAGCCTAGGAATCTCCGCTAGCCAACCTGTTTACGATAAAAATGGCATTTTTATAGGTGTTGTAAGTACCGATCTATTTCTCTCAAAAATCAGCGACTTTCTCCAAAGTTTAAAAATTGGTAGATCGGGAAAGACTTTCATCATCGAACGATCGGGCTTGCTAGTGGCTTCTTCCACCGCCGAGAAGCCATTTATCAAGAGCAACAATCGCCAAAAAACGCAACGATTAAAAGCGATTGAAAGCAGCGTACCTTTGATCGAGGGTACAGCGCAACATTTAATAGAACGCTTTGGTAACTTTACCGAAATAGATAGCAACCAGCAACTAGACTTCATGCTAGATGGTCAGCGGGAATTCGTGCAAGTATCCCCCTTCCAAGATGGTAGAGGTCTTGATTGGCTGATTGTTGTAGTCGTTCCAGAAGCCGACTTTATGGAGGAAATCAATGCCAATACCCGTAGCACTATCCTACTCTGCATTTTAGCGTTAGTGCTAGCGACGTTGTTAGGAATCCTCGCCTCCCGCTGGATTACCCATCCTATTTTTCTTTTGAGTAAAGCGAGTAGAGCGATCGCTAGCGGTCAATTAAATCAAAAAGTAGACGTAAATGGGATAAATGAACTGGGAGTTCTCGCTCAATCTTTTAACCAAATGGCCCAGCAATTGCGCGAGTCTTTTGCTGCTTTAGAAAAGACCAACTCCGAGCTAGAAAATCGAGTAGAAGAACGAACAAGTGAGCTAAAAGAGGCAAAAATTGCCGCTGATACTGCTAACCATGCCAAGAGCGAATTCCTCGCCAACATGAGCCATGAACTTCGCACACCCCTGAACGGAATTCTAGGATACTCTCAAATTATGGAGCGCGATCAAACTACCACTCCTAAACAAAAAGATGCTATCCACATTATTCACCAGTGTGGTTCGCACTTACTCACGCTGATTAACGATATTTTAGACCTTTCTAAAATTGAAGCCAGTAAAATGGAACTTGACAGCTCAAGTTTTAATTTTTCTTCCTTTTTGATCGGGGTTGTGGAAATGTGCCGCATCCGAGCTGAACAAAAAGAAATTACCTTTAGTTATCAA
This sequence comes from Microcoleus sp. D3_18a_C4, assembly GCF_036702415.1. Classification (NCBI taxonomy): domain Bacteria; kingdom Bacillati; phylum Cyanobacteriota; class Cyanophyceae; order Oscillatoriales; family Microcoleaceae; genus Microcoleus; species Microcoleus sp. D3_18a_C4. The sequence goes on from NZ_JAUBTI010000019.1 coordinate 68,395, forward strand.
GTATTAAATCAACTTCCTCACGCTGTAAATGCTGATGAAAAACGACTGCGCCAAGTTTTGATTAACCTTTTGGGCAATGCTATTAAATTTACAGAAAAAGGAGGTGTTATTTTTAAGGTAGGCGTAATAGGTACGGGGGAAGACTCTGACCAATCACAACTTACTAAAATTCGTTTCCATATCCAAGATACGGGGATTGGAATGGCACCCGAACAGTTAGAAAAAATATTTTTACCGTTTGAACAAGTCGGAAATAGCCAGCAGAAGGCAGAAGGCACTGGGTTGGGATTAGCGATCGCACAGAAAATTGTTCAACTGATGGGAGGCGAAATAAAAGTCGAAAGTATACTCGGTCAAGGCAGCATTTTTTCCCTTGATTTAGAGTTGACTCAATCAGCGGAATTTATTGAGCAACCTTCGCTAAATACTTCAACTAATTTAAGGGGTTTTAAAGGGAATAAAAATAAAATTTTGTTAGTAGACGATCGATTAGAAAATCGAGGTTTTATTAGAAGTTTTTTAGAACCACTAGGTTTTAAAATCATGGAAGCTTGTAATGGACAAGAGGGTTTAAATAAAGCCATTGATTTTCAACCGGATCTGATTATCACAGACTTAGTGATGCCAGTAATGGATGGATTTGAAATGTCGCGGCGCTTCCGAAAGTCATCAGACTTTAAGGATGTAATATTGATAGCATCCAGCGCCAGCGTGTTTGAATTCGATCGCCAAAATAGCCAAGAAGCAGGTTGTAACGAGTTCCTGTCAAAGCCTATCCAAGTAGAAGAATTGCTAGAAGTATTAAAAAATTACTTACAAATAGAATGGATTTACGACCAACCTGCGGATTTGGCGATCGCACAGCCGGAAGGTTTCACTGATTTATTAAACGTTCAGAGTGGTGAGCTTGTGATACCGCCATCAGCAGAGCTGGTAGCGCTGTTTAATGCAGCTCGGATCGGCGATATTGAAGTGGTTGAGCAGGAAGCCAATAGACTCAAGCAGATAGACGGCAACTATCTACCCTTTGCTAATAAAATCTTGCAATTTGCCAAGAATTTTGAAGAAAAAGAACTACTAGCTTTTGTAAAAAAACATTTGGGGGAATAAAATGCTCAACCAAAAAGACAATGTAATTTTAATTGTTGACGATAACCCGAATAACCTCAAACTTCTGTTCGATTTTTTGAAGGAGTCAGGCTTCAAGGTTTTAGTGGCTAAGGATGGGGAAAGTGCTATTGAGAAGTTACAAGAAGTTTCGCCAAATATCATATTGTTAGATGTGATGATGCCGGGGATGGATGGCTTTGAAACCTGCCACCGATTAAAAGCATCGGTGGCAACGAAAGATATCCCTGTGATTTTTATGACAGCTCTTACGGATCGCGTGGATAAGGTTAAAGGTTTGTCAATGGGGGCAGTAGATTATATCACCAAACCTTTTCAGCAAGAAGAAGTCCTAGCCCGCGTGCAACTACACCTGAGACTGCGAAATTTGACCAAGACGCTGGAAGAGCAAAATGTGCTTCTCAAAGAGGAAATTGAAGCGCGAAAAGAGGCGGAAGCGGCCTTGCAGAAACTCACTTCTGAGTTAGAGGAACGGGTGGCTTCTCAAACGGCTGAACTTAGACAAGCCTGCAACGAGCTTCAACAGGCTCAAGTTCAGTTGTTGGAAAGAGAACAAAAATTAGGACATGATGCTTTTCACGACGCGCTAACGGAGTTGCCTAACCGCGCTTGGTTTATGAATAGGCTGCAACAGGCGATCGACTTGTCGTACAGACGTGAAGATTATCTATATGGGGTGCTATTTATTGATCTAGATCGCTTTAAAGTAGTGAATGATAGCCTCGGACATTTGGTTGGGGATCAATTACTAAAAAGCGTTGCTCGTCAACTGCAAGTTTGTTTACGCCATACAGATGCAGTTGCGCGGTTTGGAGGAGATGAATTTGTGATATTGCTGGAAGATATTCAAGATATTGAGGAACCAAACAGGGTGGCTGAACGCATCCAAAATCAATTAAGGCAGCCGTTTAATTTGAATGATTATGAAGTATTTACCGATATCAGCATTGGCATTATCGTTAGCACAATGGGTTACGATCGCCCCGAAGACGTGCTCAGAGATGCGGATATCGCAATGTATTATGCTAAAGCTCAAGGCAGAGGGCGTTACGAAGTTTTCGATCCAGCGATGCAAACTGTTGCGATGACGCGCTTGCAGTTGGAGAACGACTTGAGAAGGGCGATCGCGCTACAAGAATTTTGCGTTCACTACCAGCCAATTGTCTCCCTTTCTACGGGGCAACTGAGTGGCTTTGAAGCTTTGGTGCGCTGGCATCACCCATCTGGCACAATCTACCCGCCTGCTGAGTTTATCCCTGTGGCTGAAGAAACTGGTTTGATCAATGAATTGGGGTGGTTTGTTTTGCAGGAAGCTTGTCACCAGATCAGTATTTGGCAACAACAGTTTCCCCACACACCTCCCTTGGCGATTAATGTCAATCTTTCCCCCGTGCAGCTAAAGCAAGCAAACCTACTCAATCGAATTGAGGAGATTTTGCAGGAGACTGGCTTTCCCAGCTACAGTCTAAAACTAGAGATTACTGAAAGCTGCATTTTGGAAACCGTATCCAGGGAAGAAAAGATGTTGAAGCAGCTAAAAGCTCTAGGCCTTATGTTGTGTATCGACGACTTTGGCACGGGCTACTCTTCTTTAAGCCGCTTACACGAGTTTCCCATTGATACCTTAAAGATTGACCGCTCTTTTGTGAGCCGCATTGGGGCAGACAACAGCGGCGTAGAAATTATCCAGACAATTGTAACGCTGGCTCGCAGCCGAGGTATGGATATTGTGGCAGAAGGCATAGAAACGCCAGCACAGCTACAGAAACTGCGAGAGTTGGGGTGTGAGTTGGGGCAAGGATATTTATTTTCTAAGCCTGTAGACAGCTTCAAGGCAACCGAATTATTAGGCATAAAGGTAGGGCTAGCAAGCTGGCCTGACATCTAGTTTGCCTCGATAAATTTTATGAATCTTTTGTAGGAAAGGCTCAAAATCCTACTCTCATCATCATGCTAACTCAATTCTGCTGGGAATTAATAGTTAGTTTGGGTCGGATTTTTGATATTTTATGAATTAATAAAATTTACCTCATGCCCGAACGTTAATTTTTAGGAATTCCTAACGGGTTTATGCTCAGTAACACAGAATTTTCGATATTTTGATTCACTATTGTCTCGGACGATCGACTTCGAGTCGCACTCTTGCAGTGTATGCTGCCCGTTGGGGGGTGCGGAATCTGGGATTGTGCGGATTTGGTATCAAAAGCTCTCTAACGCCACACTCGCCTTAAATTCAACACAAATCCTGGCAATACGTCTTCCCCGGATAACTCGGCAGGATTGATTAATATTTCTACTTCTGCTTGCTGTCGATAAATCTCTACCTGCCGGTTTTGCGGGTCAATCAACCAGCCCAATCTTGCGCCGTTGTCGATGTATTCCCGCATCTTAGTTTGAAGGGTGGAGAGACTATCGGATGCCGAGCGCAATTCTACTACAAAGTCTGGACACAGGGGAACGAAGCCTTGGCGCTGTTTTGGAGTTAGTGCCTCCCAGCGAGTTCGACTCACCCAGGAAGCGTCGGGAGAACGGCGAGCACCATTGGGGAGGATGAATCCAGTAGAAGAGTCAAAGCCTTCTCCTAAATCCTCGTGTGCTTCGCACCAGTTGCCGAATTGCGTACTGATACTGAGGTTGCGGCTGCCTGATTCTCCTCCGGTGGGTGGATTCACGATTAATTCTCCTGCTGCGGTTCTCTCTAATCTCAAGTCGGGATTTGCCAATGCTAGGGCATCGAATTGCTCGCTACTGACAACAATCCCGATCGCGTTTGGCAATTCTATAGATATGGTTTCTGGTTGAGTGATTGTTTGTACCATATTTAATTCCGGTTTTTTTTAGCTTGAACTCGGCAATAAAAAAAAGTTAAAGGACTCTTGCACGGGGTGGGGCGGGTTTACGAGATTGTGTGTTTTAGGCAATTATGATCGGTGAACCCGCCCCTACAAAATTTTGACAATCGTGCAATATGTTTGATATTTTCTACAACTGTCCGAAACCTTTTTTAGGCTTATCTTTTTTCTTTTTCTTCTTCTGCTGGGCACCCATATAGCCACGGGAACCGGGCTGCATTCCGGGGCCGCCCATTCCCGGCATTCCGGGCATTCCGGGCAATCCTCCCATTCCTGTAAAGTTGCCTTGACTCATTTGCTGCATCATTGTACGCATTTTCTGGAAATCGCTCACCAGCTTTGTTACGTCGTTTTCTGCGTAGCCTGCGCCTTTGCCGATGCGGCGGCGGCGGGATGGAGAACTTGCTAAAAGTTCGGGGTTGCGGCGTTCTTCCACTGTCATCGAATTAATCATGGCTTCGGTGCGTTTTAGCTGCACTTCTCCCTGCCGCATTTGTTCGTCTGAAAGTTTGTTCATCCCCGGAATCATTTTCATGATGCCGCCGAGGGAACCCATGTTTTTTAACAGTCTGGTTTGTTTGAGAAAGTCGGTAAAGTCAAACTTTGCCGTGAGCATTTTCTCTTGCATTTTCTCGGCATCGGCGATGTCAAATTCTTCTTGCGCTTTTTCTACTAGCGTCAAGACATCGCCCATGCCGAGTATTCTCGATGCCATGCGATCGGGATAAAATGGTTGCAATGCTTCCACTTTTTCGCCGACGCCGACAAATTTAATCGGCGCGCCGGATATTTGCCGCACTGATAAGGCTGCACCGCCGCGGCTGTCCCCATCTAATTTGGTTAAGATTGCGCCGGTAATGCCGATTTGTTCGTGAAAGGTGCGGGTTAAATTTGCTGCTTCTTGGCCGGTCATGGCATCAACAACTAACAGCGTTTCGTGGGGTTGTACTGTTTGTTTGATGCGGCCCAATTCTGCCATCATGTCTTGGTCGATTTGCAGGCGACCTGCTGTATCGACGATGATGGTATCAATGCCGATTTGTTTGCCGTGTTCGATGCCTTGGCGGGCAATTTCTACGGGGTCAATGTCTTTGCCTAATTCAAATACGGGTACGTCGATTTGTTTGCCGAGGGTTAGCAATTGGTCGATCGCGGCTGGTCGATAAATGTCGGTTGCGACTAGCAGTGCGGTACGATTTTGTTTGCGGAGGTGCAGCGCTAGTTTAGCGGTAGCTGTGGTTTTCCCGGTTCCTTGCAAACCTGCCATCAGGATCACTGTGGGCCCGGATTCGGCGGTGGCGAGGGGTACGTTGGTTTCCCCCATGACGCGCACGAGTTCGTCGTGGACGATTTTGATGAATTGTTGGTCGGGACGGACGCCTGAAACGACTTCTGCGCCTTGTGCTTTTGCCGCTACCTCTGAGATGAAGTTTTTGACGACTTGGAGGTTGACATCGGCTTCCAGGAGGGCGCGGCGGACTTCTTTGAGCGCGTCTTGGATGTTGGACTCGGAGATTTTATTTTGTCCGCGCAGTTTTTTCCAGGTGGATTCGAGTCGATCGGCAAGGGCTTCAAACATAGGGCATTGTTGGCTAGTCAGTCTTTTTAATTTTAAGGCTAAATGCGGATGTTTGGATGCAAGTTTTGCTGAAACAGTTCGCGATCGCACTCCGACTAAAGAAACCGGGTTTTTTATGAAAAGACGCGTTGCAGCCTACTGATTCGGTAAAAAAGCCGGTTTCTGGCCTCATGCGTAGTTTGTAGTTTGATGTTTTTATTTTTTAACCGCTGATGAACGCGGATTGATGCGCTATGGGTTGAGATGTTTTCAAGTTATATCGTGTCCGGTTAAATAGATATAGTTGCTGTAGGGGCGGGTTCACCAGTATTTCTAATTCACATCCAGGGTATTTATAAACCCGCCCCGGCCCTATGCGTGGGTGGGGGCGGGTTTATTTTACCTATTTGTTTGTTTCAAATATTGTTTGTGAACCCGCCCCTACAGAATTAATTGCAATACGATCGCCGTTTCGATTGTAAAGTCAACTGTCAACTGTTTATTTGATGTTGGTTTTTACGTATTCTGCGATCGCGGGTTGGAGTTGGAAGAGGGTGCGATCGCCCTTTTGGACTTTTTCGATTAATAACCTCCGTCTCAAGGATTCGACGGCTTTGAGGAATTCTGAAGGGGATAATTCCAGAAGGGCTGGCTTTTTGGAGATTTCGACTGCTTTGATTTGATTTGCCAACCAGGACATTAGTTGTTTTTCGCTGTCTGACAAGCGCTGAAAATGTTGGTGCAATATATATTCTAAGTCTCCTAAAACTAGGCTATCATAGGATAAAAAATCTGAAACATTGCCGCTAAATAAGTCTTGAATAGCAGCAGCTACTGTATTCAACCACAAGGGATTTCCTCGGTAAATGTCTATCAATTTTGACCAGTTTTCCGATTCAAGTAAACCTTTTTCTGTGAATATTTCTCGCGCGGGTTCGCCTAAACCATTGAGTTGCAATGTTTGACAATTTTTCGGGTGGCTTTCTAATGCGGCAATTTCTCTGGGTTTTTCCCAACTAATCAAAACTATGCAACTGTTGTGACATGATTCTGCTATTTGTTTGAAGAAAGTGCCATAATTTTCATAGCCTTGTTTGTAGTTTCCTGCTAGTTGTTGGCTGCTGAAGATTGTTTGTACGTCATCGAGGATGATGAGACAGCGGTGCGATCGCAAATATTGTAGGGGCAATCCCCCCGTGGTTGCCCTTTCTTCGGGGGCGGCGATCGCCCTTTCTTCGGGGGCGGGCACGGGGGCACCGCCCCTACAGAATTGAATTAAGTCGGTTTGGAGTGTTTGGAGGGATGGCGCGTCGCGGAGGCTTCGCCAGATTATACAGTCAAATTCATATTCAATGTGTTGGATTAGTTGCAGGGCGATCGCACTTTTGCCACTTCCGCTTAATCCTAAGATGCTGATGAGACGGGTGCGGTTTTCCAAAATCCATTGTTTGAGGGTGGTGAGTTCGGATGTGCGATCGAAAAATGTCGAGATTTCTGGTGCGTCGCCTAAGTCGATGCGGGGCTGTTTTGCTGTTGGTTGGGGGTTTTGGGGTGTTTTGGGCGATCGGGATTTTTCACGACAAACGTTAAAGTTATTATTGACTGTGACATTCTCGCCAACTTTAATATTATCGCCAACTATAGCTAATTGATAATTATAAATTTTTTCCTTCTCTAATACAGTCCTAAAATTTGCTTTAGTAATATTTTTTCCTAATCCTTTAGAAAGTATTTTCCAAAGTTGTGCTCCGACATTTCTGACATGACTTGGACTTGAGTAAACTTCTTGAGCAATTTGCGTGTAAGTTGCGTCTTCTAATGTTCCCCGCAGAATAGCTTCTTGCACGTAATCTAAATGCTTCCCCGTCTTAGCAAAAATTAGCTCATCTGCCAGTGTCAAAACTTCGGCAATATCCATAGATTAGGGAGAAGCTGGAGTTTACGCCATTCATTATACCTGACATTTCGTACAATCGTGACATTTTTGATTTTGTCATCTATCTAAAGTCAGGACTTTTCCTACACAGCTCATCCTTTATATTAATTGATTAAGGTATTAGCAGGATATTTATATGAAGCGAGTGCGGTGGCTCAGCGGTTTGCTCTCGGCTGGGGTGTTGTCTTTTAGTTTAGCGACAGTTGGCGCACAAGTGGCCCAGGCCCAGCGGCCAATCCATATATTCGACCTAAGCTGTGTTGGCAGATGGCCTACTTATCGGGCTAGTCGCATCAGGAGTAAAGATATTTCCATAGGTAGAGAATTATATACAAGTATTTTAGATACGACACCAACCGGTTTCACTTGTAAACTTCCAGGCGGTCGCCTCTCTCTCCGATTGGAGTATGGAGTTAGTGATAACGATAACATTCCACCCCCCCAAATAGACGTTTACGTAGATGGAAATCAAGTAGCTTCCCAAGTAGGAAAGGAGGGAAGGGTCAATACGATGCTGGTAGATGTTAGTAATGGTAAAAGTCTAGCTATTGATATCACTTGTTCCAGAGCAACAAATTGTAGTGAAAGTATTACACCCTACTACTTTTTCTCATTCCATATTATACCAGGGGCAGGCTCTCCAGGGAGTAGATAAATTATGAGTCTTAGCCGCCGTCAATTTAATCGTATCACTATCTGGGGTGGAGCTTCTTTTGCTGCTTCCGCAACATCAGGCATCTTTTTCCCCAAACCTGCCGAAGCTTATTCCCTAGAATTTCCGATTAGTGCCTTATCAGCCGATCGCGTTTTCAACGGTATTCAAAAATATTGTGGAGCACAGCCCATTCCCGGGGTTCTATCACCAATATTGCAAGGCAATACTAATGTTAGCAGTAAAATAGAACCAGCAGCCGCTAACGCCATTCGCACCGCAGACAAAGAATTTGTTAACCGCAATTTTACTAGCAAAAGAACCGAATTAGCGGTAACGGGCAGCGGTTCTAATTTTGCATCAGATACCAGTCGGCTGTGGGGGCGGCAAAGACAGGATCGAGTCGGCCCGAATGTTGGCTTTGGCTTCGTACAAAAGTGGGAAGATCAATACAGCGATGCCAAAATTTCCGGGCCGACAATGTGCGCTATTCATAATGCTCAACAAGTCTTAGCAGATCAAAGATTAACACCTCCAGAAATCGCTGCTTCTATCTTGCCAACTCGATCGCGATTGGATGATTGGGGCTCTTGGGGAGGGGATGCTGATGCGTCTGCTGGGAGAAATCCAGGTGCTGTTTTTGCTCAATACGATACAGCCGCCGGTACGGTGACATCTCGCTATGATTTAGTTGAACCGGGGCCGAAAGGTTTTGGGCGTGTTGAGTATATTATTGAAGCCGAAGATCAGCCTCGGCGGGTGATTTTGGTGACGGTGAGGTTTTAGGGGAAAATCAAATTCGGCGGTTGAAACCGCTTCTTGTCAAACGAAGTCCCTCTCGCTTGAGACTGAAGAATTAAGGGGGTATTTAACCCGGATTTGGTATTATACTAACAGTAGCGATCGCCCTTACATTCCAATTTGTCAAAAAGAGCGATCGCCTTTACTCAGGCAAAGTTAAAATAGTTGTAGCCTCAGCCAAAAGTTTACACTTGACTTTGTTGTTTTCCCCCTCAATAAGACAATGAGCGGGATTATCCTGCAAAGGGTCATGCCGGATAATGAAGCCTAAACAACGGGCAGATCCTGCTACCAAAACACCCACTTTAGTAGTGTCAGGATTTCTCGCACGAGCTAAAATTTCCTGGGGAGTTGTTAGCCTCGCCAACTCAACTGAGATGCTGTTATCAGGTTTTCCTCTAACCTGGAAAGCCACTGATTTTACAGTACCATCCTCATAAAGATGTACATTCGGAATCCGACGATAAAGGATATCGTTATCTGCAATTTCTTCTATCACTATCTCATCCTGACTTATTGAATTAATAGCTGAGACAACACATTCAGGACTTCAGATAATGATAGATCGTTTTTCTCCTCAAATTTTCTCTCGCTTCCCTCTCCCTTAATTAGTAGATAGCTGAAACTCATATCAGATTTAATTTCCACTTCTAGATTGCCCTGTGGACTCCGCCATTCCAGTTGTAGGCTACCATTAGCAATTGGTGCTGCATCATAGGGTAAAATTCGATCGCCAACTAAAGGCGCCAGAGAGTATTTGACATGAATGAGCAACTGACAGGCTTTTACAAAAGCAACGGGCGAAACTGCTAATGCACCATAAGAATCCCAGTCAGGTTCTAGTTGGGCAAGTTGCGTTAAGCGCTCTAATATTGGATCTAAGGAAACATCAGTTAATGTTGCTTGATACATGGTTTTTAGAAGGGTCATATTTTCTATTATATCATATATATAGCAATCCTAAATGATTCGTGTAATTCTTGTAGGGGCAAAACCCACGCCCGGTTGCCCCGCCTTGACTGGGGTAGGCACGGGGAGTAGGGGTAGCACTACCCCTACATATTTTTACAAATGATTCAGGATTGCTATATCATAAACTTTATTACCTTTGCAGTTGACCAATCAAATCTAATGCTTTTTGAGCATCGGCGTTCATTCCTTGAGCCCTAAATAAACGAGCAGCTTGCTGCAAATCTGCGATCGCCCCTTGTCTATCTCCCATTCTCACTAACGTAATTCCTCGGTTAGCAAAAGCCTTAGCATAATTGGGATTGAGTTGAATTGCTTGAGTGTAATCAGCTAAGGCAGAGCGATCGTTATTGATGCGAAACAGCGCTAATCCTCTGTTGAAATAAGTGTTGGCGCGACCCGGATTAATTTGCAGCGCTTGATTGAAATCGTCGATCGCTCCTTTTTGATCGCCCAAGTCCGAAAGTGCTAATCCTCGGTTATTGTAAGCCGCTGCAAAGTTTCTATCCAAGCGGATGACTTGAGTATAATCTGCGATCGCCCCCGGTTTGTCTCCCATTGCTGACAAAACCAGCCCCCGATTGTAGTAAGCGTCAACATAACCGGCATTTAGGGCGATCGCCTTGCTATAATCAGCGATACTCTTGGGCATTTGTCTCAAATCGGAATAAGCGAGGGCTCGATAGAAATAAGCTTCCGCGTAATCAGATTGAGTTTGAATTGCTTGGTTAAAATCGGCAACAGCCCCTGACAAATCTCCTTTGTCAAACCGAGTTAAACCCCGAACATAATAAGTCTTAGCATCTTGCGGATTGTTCAGTTTCAGAGGTTCAGTAGCTGTTGGAGAGGTATTAATTAAAAGTGCCGATCGATTTAAACCTGCTTCGGATAATTTAGCTATAAAAGTGTTGATAGGAATCGCTGAATTAAATCCTGTTTTAATATCGGCTAAACCTGTAATAACTTTTCCGTCAATGACAGGATCGTAATCCCGATCGCCCTCTCCATGAACTCCAACTACCCGCCCTTCTCCATCAAATACAGGCCCTCCACTCATTCCCCCTTTCGTGACAGCATTGTAGCGCAAATTATACCCTTGGGGATGACTTGAAATTCTGCTTGTAACGAAGCCCGGCACAAACTCGAAATTGCGCTCTTTTTGGTGCTGGTTTCTGCTAGCCGGAATACCTGGATAGCCAAACACAAAAATTTGTGTAGCAACTGTCGCTTGTTCGGAATCGCCGAAAGTGACAACAGGATAAGAATCTGCACTGTTAAATGTTACAACTGCTAAATCGGGAGCATTCTGGCCTTTCTGTAATAATACACTACGGGTTACTGGATAGTCTTTTCCCCTATGACTGCGAATCGTATAGGTAGCTTTGGTATCATCTACAACATGGTTAGCTGTCAGGACAGTGTAGGTTGTACCTTGTTTAGCAATAATAAATCCTGTACCTAGACCAGTTGTTCCATTAATTTGAACGGTAACAGATTCAGCAAATTTGGCAATTTCTTGGGGAGTTTTTGCGAAAACGGGGGCTTGTGCAAAAACAACTATTCCTACTACCGTTACTGTTCCTGCTAGGATGCTGGTGAGGGAATCAAAGCGCGAATAATCCCTATTCATAGGTGATTGCTGAAGAGTAAGATTTTTTATACTCCGAATAGTATAGATTAAAATAAAATTTCTGAAAACCAGAAACCCTGGATGTTTTCAGATGATTGCGATTTTTATGACATTTCGTACATTTCGTATATTTCCGCCATTGCCGGCATTACTATGCCATATTTTATTTGTATATCTTCTAAGTTAACCAGCTCAAACTGCATCCCGAAACACTTTCAAAGCTTCTTTTTCTTCGGACATTTTCAGGCATATCCCCAGCAATTCTAGATCCAAATCCGGCAACAGCATACTCCGAGAAACCAGATCGTAACCCTCCGAGTTCAGTTGGTAAATCGAAAATACTCCGTCTTCCCAAAATCAAACTTCTCCTACGTTAAATCTGCGGTAGTATTCCAGTTTATTAATAGTTCCGCTAGTAAAAACAACTTCGATCGCCAAATCGGGTGTTTCTCGCTGCCGCCGATCTTCGCCAAAATAGTAAGATAAATCTGGTTCCTTGCTGCTGCCTTTTGCTTCTCCTTGGAGTGTAGCGCTACCCGTCGGTGTAAAACTAATATCTTTTTCTAAAAAGAACTGACCTAACATTCCTGCCATCAGATATTTAATGATTTCATGCTTCGACGAACGTGTCATAATTTCCACATATCCGTCGAGGTAAGACAAGCGAACACTGCGACTGTACTCTAGCAATGAATCCAGAGCTTTGAACTGCTCCCAAGTCATTGATAGCGGCAAAATCAACCGCTGTTCCGGGAGTGCAGTTAATTTGGGGTGAGTGGCAATGGTCATATATACTTTCCCCGATTTTTAATTTCTACTTTTAGATTAGCGTAAAAATATATAAAGGGAGAAATTGGGGACTTCGAGCGCTCTTGTCCCCCCCTTGTTAAGGGGGGTTAGGGGGGATCTGGCCCTAAGCCAAAAACTGGAATTGAGAACCGTTAACTGCAAAAGCAAACGGACTTGCCTGTTCAAATGCCCCAACAAGTTCAAAGCTGTCCGTGTTTAAAACTATCCCCACAATCTGTCCGGTAATTATGTTTTCAATCACCATGTCGTTGATAATTCCGTCGTTATCGTAAGCAATCAAATTGTCGTCTTCAAAGAACAGGTCTAGTTCTGTTAAACCGTCCGTCAAACCAATACGATCGCCCTCGTCAAAGTTAAAATCGGTAACGACATCTGCTCCCTCTATACCAAATGCTTCATCGTTGCTTCTGAGCACGAATATGTCACCACCGAGACCTCCCGTCAGCACGTCCACTCCCCGATCGCCTGCTAAGAAATCGTTGCCCTCATTGCCATCTAAATCGTCGTCTCCTTGCCCTCCCCGCAGGATATCGTTGCCAAATCCTCCAAAAATAACGTCGTTTCCGGCGTCGCCCCTAACTACGTCGTTGCCATCATTTCCATCCAGGAGATCGTTCTCTTTCCCCCCGTAAATTATGTCATTTCCGCCACCACCACCGATAATATCATTGCCGTTATTTCCTAACAGCCGTTCGTTGGAATCCGACGAACCTCCTATAGTATCGTTGCCGTCGAGTCCCCAAACTCCCCAGGGAAAAGACGACAAATTTCCATTCCCTACGTTAATCTCATCGGGTGTAGCGAATGCCAAAAGACGTGGCCCGCCGCCAGCAAATATAGGAAAGCCAGTCACATCACCGATGAGATTGTTAACCGTTAAAGCCATAACTATGTCCTTTCAAAAATCATGTTATCTGTATTATATATGTTAATTCTTGCCTTGCCCAATAGCCAGTTATATGGTAATTTATATCGCAAGTTTATTTGCTAAATTAGTGACCAGCAACCTGTTTGCCAATTGGTAATTACCAATTACCAATTACCAATTACCAATTACCAGGGCTACGCCTCATTCAACCCAAACCTGCTATATATCTCGCCTCTGAGTCAAATAGCATTAGGTTGCTGACACTATCCGCTACTGTCTACCGCTTATAATGGGTGTTACCCGCCAGGTGGTAAACACGTTGATATCACCTATAACGTCGAGACTGAGAGGTTGTTTGTGAATAAAAGTAAAAGTCCCTGGGCCCATCCTCCGAGAAAACACCCAGTTTCCGATACCCACACACAAACTTTACAAACAGGATTTAAGCTCTTTACAAAGCCATAATCGCCGATCGCTGACATTTTTTGGCAAAATCCACTGCTTTCAGGTGTTTTACTCATGTCTACTCCTAAATCGTCTTCCCATCAAAACAACAACAACTCCGTAAAATCACTGCCAGCGACAGATATCGTCCCAACAAAGCAAGACAGTAACAATCTGCCCAGCGAACCAAGTATAGAACAGCTACTGGAAGCTTTGGCGGATCAAGTACCCAGTCAATCTGCTGAAATTGAACCGTTGAAAACGTGGAAACAAGACTTACAGCGACTGTTTCAATTTCTCGGCGATCGCCGCGTTTTAATCGCAGTAATGCAACCGGGAACTTTTGCCCTGCGTTACGCTAACGCAGCATTTTGCCGCTTGGCCGGTTGGGAGGAAACGTCCTTGGCAACTCAATCTACCAGCGGTTTGTTTGCAGAAACCGACATCACTTTGCTGCAACTGTTCGAGGATGGGGACGGCAAAACAGCAGAACAATTGTACCGCCGCCACCTTTTGCACTGGGTATTTAAGCAATATTATCAAATTGACATTGACGGTTTGCGGGTGCTAGACGAACCTGCCACGGCGAGTGTAAAAAACCCCAAACACCGAGAACCCAGATTTATAGAATTTTGGCTGGGTTCGGAACAGTTAAAAATTACTCGAATTGACTCAAAAATAGATGAATTTGCGGATGTTTCTTTAAGATTAATGCCTGTTGCAGAACGGGAAGCTTGGCTGATGCAGCCGAATCAACTGGAGAATTTAGCCGATCGATTGCAGTTGGATAATTATCGCGTAGAAGGCTTGCTGTTGCTAGAAGGTTTTGATGTCACCGTGCAGGAGCAAATTCGGCGGCTGACTCAGTTATTGATCGATCGAGATTCGATGCTGCGGGCTGACAAATTTGAGAGAATCGATCGGTGTTTGCGATCCCTCTTCAATGCTGACGGCACTTTGCTGCTGCGCCCCGACGACGATCGCGTACAGCTATTAGTTGCAAAAGACGGCCAACATTTGCAGCCGATTCTTTATTCAATGGACTCCCTAGAAGCTTCTCACTTTTTGAAGGCCACAGCAGCAAATCAAGTTTGGAACGTGCCAGACTTGCGTAGGGAGTGCGAAACCGAGTGCGATCGAACTTTGCGGAGAATGGGAACTCGATCGATGCTGCTGGTGCCCCTGGTAGTCAAATCCGTCACCCGCGAGGGGTGCGGGCAGCGGATTTTGGGAGTTGTGGGGCTGTTGTGCGATCGGCCAAACCACTTCAACGGCATTGACGCTAAACACGCCCAAGAACTCATTCCCGCCTTCATTGCAGCCCTGCGGCAAGCCATCCAGGAGCGGTTTACCCACATTCACAACATCCACCCCGCAGTCGAGTGGCGGTTCGCCCAAGAAGCAGAAAGGCGAAGTTGGGGACTGCCTCCAGAAACAATCGTATTTGGTGACGTTCATCCGCTGTACGGAATTTCGGACATTCGCGGTTCTAGCGACGAAAGAAACCGAGCCATTCAAACTGATTTGCTCGAACAATTCCGCTTAGGTTTAGTCATAGCTGATGCCGTTTGCGAAACACAAACTACCCACCTCGGCGAGCAACTGCGGCTCGACTTGCTCGACTACATCGAGCATTTAAAAGAAAAAGTAACAGTCGATATGGAGGTGCGAGCCGCCGAGTATTTAAACGAGCATTTAGAAGTATATTTTGACTATTTTGTGCAGTGCGGGCCCAAGGTTCAGGCAGCCGTTGAAGCTTACCAAGCAGCCTGTGAAAATGAACACAACTGCGTTTACAGCGATCGCACCCGCTACGACCAAATGCTGAACTTAATCAGCACCAAACTCCAAGAAACCTGGGCCCGCTGGCAAGAAAAAATGCAGCAAATTTTGCCCCACTACTGCGACATCGAATGCACCGACGGCATCGATCACATGATTTATGTAGGAAAATCGATCGAGCCCAAATTTAGCCAGTTTCACCTGCACAGTTTGCGGTACGAACAACTGCGAGCAATTTGCGATTGCGGCCGCACAGTTTTTCGCCTGCAAGCCGAGTCTCAAATCAACATGGAACTCGCACATTTAGTCTTAGTGCAGAATACCACCATCGACATTTTTCACAACGAAAATACCGAAAAAATGTTTGATGTCAAAGGCACTCGCGACATCCGCTACGAACTTGTCAAAAAGCGGATCGAAAAAGCTGTTGACAAAGACTTACAAGAGCGAATTACCCAGCCCGGAATGTTAACGGTAGTTTATTCAGCGGAAGACGAATGGGAAGAGTACCAACAATACTTGCGCTACTTGTCTCGCGAAGGTTGGGTAGAGCCAAAAGTTCAGACGGGCATGGTAGAATCACTGCAAGGAGTCAGCGGTTTAAAATTCGCCCGCGTGCGTATTTTGCCTGAACCGGAATCTATTTCTACTATCTGTGAAGTTACGGTTGTTACCGATTGAGAACCCGTTCAAATGCCTGTTTGATGCCCAGTGCGATCGCTCCCATCTCCTGCTGTTTGAGGCCCAGTGCGATCGCTCCCCTCCCCCTGAAAAACGGTGGAGCGAAAGCATTCGGGACTCACACAGAAGACCAATATTACATATAATATGTTGGTTGACACCAACGACCCAGCCCACATTTTCACTTAGTGTAGATTCCGTGTGATTGGAAATCGCCAAATACACGATCGCAATCACACAAAATCCAGATTAAGTAATGTTAATCTAATGAGAATTAGCTCCTGTAATTTCTAACTTAAGTGATGTTAAACTTATCAGCATACCAAATAACTTCTACTCTGCACGAAGGCGTCGAAACAATAGTCTATCGCGGACAAACACCGACAGACGCGCCCCCAGCAATTCTGAAAGTCCTCAAAGCCGAATATCCCACCCTCGAAGCCATTACCCGGCTCAAACACGAATATCAAATCCGCCAAAATTTAGACAGCGAACAAATCGTCAAAGCCATCAGTCTCGAAACCTTCGACCACCGATTAGGAATCGTTTTAGAAGACTTTGGCGGCGAATCCCTCGCAAAACTGCTGGAAAGAGAAACCTTGAGCCTGCAAGCAAATTTACACATCGCCATCCAAATAGTCAAAGCCTTACAATACCTGCATTTTCATCACATTATTCACAAAGACATTAAACCCAGCAACATCATAATTAACTCGCAAACAAAACAAGTAAAACTCACCGACTTCGGCATTGCTACAAAACTCAACAAAGAAAATCCGCAATTTAACAACCCCAACTCAGTCGAAGGCACCTTAGCCTATATGTCACCCGAACAAACCGGGAGAATGAACCGCACCCTCGACTACCGCACCGACTTTTATTCCCTTGGTATCACATTATATGAAATGCTGACAGGCAAATTGCCTTTCTGCAGCAACGACCCCTTAGAAGTAGTTTACAGTCACATCGCAGTTCAACCAATATATCCCCATCAAATCAATTCTGAAATACCTGTCGCCATTTCAGAGATAGTGATGAAATTGATGGCAAAGAATGCCGAAGATAGATATCAAAGTGCGGCCGGATTGTTAGCCGACTTAGAAATTTCTTTGCATCAGTTAGA
Source organism: Microcoleus sp. D3_18a_C4 (assembly GCF_036702415.1). Lineage (NCBI taxonomy): Bacteria > Bacillati > Cyanobacteriota > Cyanophyceae > Oscillatoriales > Microcoleaceae > Microcoleus > Microcoleus sp. D3_18a_C4. Next base: position 85,629 of record NZ_JAUBTI010000019.1, read on the forward strand.
AACCACAGGACAAATTGCCGACTTCATCCCCGGACGGTTAGATATTCTCAGCCAATTGTTAATCCCCCAAAAATTGTACGGTAGAGAACAACAAGTCAACCAACTATTAGCAGCATTTGAACGTGTAGGGGCGGGTTCACCCAAATCTTTGCCACCCAACCTAAATACAGAAAAACCCGCCCGCCCCAATGCCGAAACTCTTTCAGCCGCATCTTTTCCAACAAACCAAAATACCGAAAATTTCGCCCATTGCCAAAGCGAATTAATGCTAGTATCAGGCTACTCAGGCATCGGTAAATCAGCCGTAGTCAACGAAGTTAGCAAACCCATTACCAGGTCAAAAGGTTACTTCATCAGCGGCAAATTTGACCAATTAAAACGCAACATTCCTTATGCCTCATTAATCCAAGCATTTAACTCCTTGCTGCGGCAATTGCTAACCGAAAGTGCACTTTCATTAGAAATATGGCGCACTAAAATTTTAACAGCAGTGGGAACAGACGGCCAAGTAATTGCCGACGTAATTCCAAAAGTTGAATTAATCATCGGCAAACAGCCAGAAGTCCCAGAACTCGCCCCTGTAGAATCCCAAAATCGATTCAATCGGGTATTCAAAGAATTTATTCGCGTTTTCGCCCAAAAAGAACACCCCCTAGTTATCTTTTTAGACGATTTGCAGTGGGCAGATTCAGCAACATTAAAGTTGATGCAAATACTAATAACTGACCCTGATCAAGAATATTTGTTGCTAATCGGTGCCTATCGAGACAATGAAGTTAGTCCGACTCACCCGTTAATTCAGACTGTAGAAGAAATTGAAAAAACTGGTACAAGAGTCAACAATATCGTGTTGCAACCGCTGGATTTAGCAAATGTGACGGAATTAGTCACTGAAACACTTAACACTTGCACAGAAAAAGTAACAAATCTAGCCGAGTTAATCTGGAATAAAACGGGCGGCAATCCTTTTTTCTTGACTCAATTACTCCAAGCACTTTATCAAGAATCTCTTTTAAAATTTGAATTTAATCACATTACAAATGAGGTAAGTCAAACGGGCTGGTATTGGAGTATTGATGAAATCCAAGCCATTGGAATTACCGATAAAAGTGTGGTGGAACTGGTAGCTTCTCGCATTGAAAAGCTGCCCGCACCCACGCAAGAAGTCTTGAAGCTAGCAGCTTGCGTGGGAGATAAATTTGCTCTAGATGTGCTGTCACTTGTTAGCGAAAAGTCAGCTAATGCTACAGCTACTGAACTTTATTCAGCTTTGCAAGCAGGGTTAATTCTGCCCTTGAGCGATGCTTATCGCATTCCTTTAGTGTTCGATCGAGCCGAATCAATCCATCTCAAGTTAGACACTTCGCGGGTTAGTTACAAAATTTTGCACGATCGCGTTCAGCAAGCCGCATATTCGCTAATTCCAGAAGACCAAAAGCAATCCACCCATTTAAAAATCGGTCAATTACTGTTACACAATACTCCACCAGACAAGCTGGAAGAAAACATCTTTGATATCGTCAATCAATTGAATGTCGGAATTGACACAATTAGCCAACAGTCAGAAAAAACTAAGTTGGCAAAATTAAATTTAACTGCTGGACGCAAGGCAAAAGCGGCTGCTGCGTATGAAGCTGCTGTTAGGTATTTGCGGGTTGCTATGGAATTATTGCCTGCGGAGTCTTGGCAAAGTCACTATGACTTAACGTTAGCAATTTACGAGTCAACGGCAGAAGCTGAATACTTAAACATCAACTATGAAGATTCAAAAAAGATGGTTGATATTGTCCTGCAAAAAGCTAAAACGTTACTGGAAAAAGTGAATGTTTATGAACTTCAAATTCAGTCTTATAACGCTCAAAATAGAGTTGTAGAAGCACTCAATACAGGACTGGAAGTGCTGAAACTGTTAGGCATTTCTTTTCCTCAAAATCCCCACGCGCTAAATATTATGGCGGGACTGAGTAATACTAAACTGAGCTTGGGATTGAAACGAATTGAGGATTTAGCTAACTTGCCAGAAATGATCGATCCCGAAAAACAAGCCGCCATGCGGATTTTATCAGGGATTCTCAGCAGTGCTGTTCCGGTCAAGCCCCAACTGGTACCGCTGCTGGCCTTTAGGATGGTCAAGCTGTGCATTAAATATGGTAATTCTCCTTACGCGAGTATTGCCTACGTTTTTTATGGCGTAGTTATGTACAAGGTAGGGGACATTAGTTCGGCATACCAATTCGGTCAACTGGCAATTAGGCTGTTAGACAAATTTCCCTCCCGTTCAATCAAAAGTAGAGTTTATACACCCTTTGGTTGCTTTATTAACCACTGGAAAGCCTCTGTCAAGTCAGGATTAGGCGCTCTCGAAGAAGGTTTTAAAACTGGGATGGAAACTGGAGAGTTGGAATATGCTGGTTATTCTATAACTGAATATTCCTTCAAAAAACTGTCGATAGGAGAGCCTCTAGATTTGGTGGAGCAGGAGACTGGTAAATATATGAAACTAATGCAGCAATTTCAACTAGAATTTGCTGTACATTATATAAGTATAGCCAGGCAGACAGCCCTCAATTTGCGCGGTCAAGCTGTCGAAGCCTGTCATTTAGTCGGTGAGAGATTTAATGAAGTTAAAACGCTCCCCATTTTAATAGAATGTAAAAACTTTTTTTTAGTTGCTTTGGTTTATAATTCCAAAACTCAGCTTAATTTTATATTCAGAAACTACGCCCAAGCATTAGAAAATTCAAGGTTATTTGAGAAACATGAGGAGTCTGTAGCCGGATTTTATGTGGTTGCTCTGCATAATTTTTACTCTTCTCTCAGTATCCTCGCTTTGTATCCAGCAACTGGCAAAGGGGAACAAAAGGAATATTTGGAAAAAGTGCTGCAAAACCAAAAGAAGATGAAAAAATGGGCAGTTCATGCTCCGATGAATTATCAACACAAATACGACTTGGTAGCAGCGGAAACAGCGCGAGTTTTGGGGCAAAATACCGAAGCAATGGAATTGTACGATCGCGCGATTGCCGGAGCTCAAAAAAATAAATACATTCAAGAGGAAGCATTAGCCTATGAATTAGCAGGAGAATTTTATCAAGCTTTGGGTAAAGAGATAGTTTCTCAAGCATATCTGACTAAAGCCTATTATGGATATATCCATTGGGGAGCCATCGCTAAAGTTAAACACTTAGAATCAACACATCCTTTCTTAGCAGCACAGACGCGCACAATTCAAACCCCAACCCTCGATGTCACCCGCACTGCCACGGGAAATACCACCAGTAGTAGTTTAGGCGATTTATTAGACTTAGCTACTTTTATTAAGTCGGCGCAAGCGATTAACGGTGAAATTGTTATAGAAAAATTGTTGACCAAATTAATCAAAATAATTTTAGAAAATGCGGCGGCTCAAAAAGTAGTGCTGCTGCTGCTGAAAAACGATATTCTCTGCATAGAAGCTACTGGCTGTTTTGCGGAGGATAAAGTGACACTTTTACCGTCTATTCCCGTAGAAAATTGTCAAGATGTTCCCCTGTCTGTGATTAATTACGTACACCGCCGTCAAAAGCATCTGGTTTTAGACAATGCTACTGTTGCCGAAGCTTTTAATGTAGATACCTACATTCAGAAATATCAACCAAAATCAATTCTCTGTTTGCCAATTATTTATCAATCTCAGCGGCGCGGAATAATTTATTTAGAAAATGCTTTGACAGTAGGAGCTTTTACTGCAGAGAGAGTAGAAGTATTCAAAGTGTTAATTTCTCAAGTTGCTATTGCTGTAGAAAATGCGGGTTTGTACGCGCGCGAGAAAGAAAAATCTCAACAGTTAGAAAAATCTTTCAATGAATTGCAACAGGCGCAACTGCAACTAATTCAAAGCGAAAAAATGTCTGCTCTAGGCAACTTGATTGCAGGGGTTGCTCACGAAATTAACAATCCGCTTGGTTTTATTGCGGGCAATCTTGATGCTGCTGCTGAGGCCAGCTTAGATTTGATTGATTGCTTACAACTTTACCAAGAAAAATTTCCTAATCCTGGAGATGAATTACAGGATAAAGCATCGGAAATTGATTTAGAATATTTGATCGAAGATTTGCCTAAAATGCTTTTATCTATGAAATCAGGTACAGAGCGCATCCGCAATATTAGCAAGTCTTTGCGGACTTTTTCCCGCGCTGACAGTGCGAATAAAGTGTCAGCAAATATTCATGAGGGCCTCGACAGCACTTTGATGATTTTACAGTATCGTCTGAAAGCTAAAGATACTCGCCCCGCAATTAAAATTATTAAAGAATACGGAGATATCCCGCCAGTTAAATGTTATTTTGGGCAACTGAATCAGGTATTTATGAATTTGCTGGCAAATGCGATCGAGTGTTTTGACGAATTCAATCAGGGTCGTACTTACGCTGAAATTGAAGCTTTACCGAATACGATCGCCATTATCACTCATCTCTCGGAGGATAACAACAGCGTGGTGATTAAAATCAAAGATAACGGTAAAGGGATGTCATCGGAGATCAAGTCGAAAATATTTGACCATTTATTTACTACTAAAGGAGTAGGAAAAGGTACGGGTTTGGGGTTGTCTATCAGCAGGCAAATTGTGGAAGAAACCCACGGCGGTAAACTAACTTGCGAATCGGTGCTGGGAGAAGGTTCCGAATTTGCGATCGCCCTTCCCCTGAATTAAGATTATGGGAATAGGGCGTGTTTTAAAACCCGGAGATCCCCCCTAACCCCCCTTAATAAGGGGGAGTAGGGGGTGGACAAGAGAATGCTCAAAGTCAACCCCCTACTCCCCTTTTTAAGGGCGATTTAGGGGGATCGAGACTCGGCTAAAAACGGCATAACACATATATTAAAATTTGTCAATGCCTAATTATTTCGGAAAAAGTCCGCTGTTGGCAGTCTACATTCGGCAGTATGCAGTTACATTATTAGCTAAATGTAATAACTATATTTGATAGGAGTTTTTCGCGTGAACGCTGCCGAACAAGCCAAAAATATAGAAGTTGCCAGCAAAATTGCTGCGGTTGTTAATTTATTCAAGTCGGAATTCCCGGATACAAAAGTCGATTTGAAACCTTGGATGAATGACCAGGATACCAGAGAACTTGTAGATCCAGATTCGATCGACATTGGCTTCCATTTTCCCGGTAGAAGCCGCTTGCTGCAAAGCCGCAGCATCTTGATTCAAATCCGATTTTACCAAGATCCGGTGGAAGGATATCGGCGGGCGATCGGGGTTGAGGCAGCCGGTTACGATCATACTGGTCAGCAGTGGCGCTTTTCCACCGTGGAAAATTGGAGTTTTTTCGGTCAAACCGAACCTGCTGCGGAGTCAGCCCAAAAACTCAAAGACTTTTGCCGCGAGATATTCGGTTTGTTTAATCAATCTTTTTGAGGACTTCAGTTTTCACGGATCTCCTGTTTGTAGTAAAGACTTTATTCCTTGCTATTATCGCAATTGTCGATCGACTTACAGCCAACTGGATAAACAGATTTGTAAGTAGTCGATCGCTTGCCAAACAAAGTATAGCGGTTATCGCGGACTTGTTCGTACACGCGATCGCCCATCCACTTCATCCCCGGCATGGCGCGGTAAGCAGCCACAAACACCTCGCCAGCAGGCAATATCCGTCCGATTTCCTCCGCCGCATCGCTGCCCTGCCAGCGGCGTTCCGGAGTGTTACCATCTATCAAAATCATCCCCATTTCGCAGTCTTCAGACGTAATCCCAAAGCGATTTAATTGCTCTAAATCTTGCATGGAAATATACTCAAAATTCTTGCCTTGGTCTAAGGTTTCTAGTAACTGTACCAAGGTAACGCAGAGATTGCAATTGCCGTCATAAATTACGCTATATTTCATTAGTTGACTGTTGACTGTTGACTGTTGACTGTTGACTGTTGACTGTTGACTGTTGACTGTTGACTGTTAATTAATGACAACTGCCAACTGCCAACTGACTCCTGACTACTGACTACTGACTACTGACTACTGACTACTGACTATTCCCCACAGGAATCTCGATCGCAAATTCCGTGCCTTGACCCGGTGCAGAATCGCACTTAAGCAGCCCGCCGTGTTTTTCCACCACAATTTGATAGCTGATAGACAGCCCCAAACCAGTACCTTTACCAGGCTCTTTCGTAGTAAAAAACGGATCGAACAGCCTTTCCTGAACATCTATCGGAATCCCCGGCCCGTTGTCAGCAATCCGAATCACAATATGAGAAGGATGCGGCATTGAATCATCAGAAACAGCAGAATCTGCTTGCATCAAAGCATCCTGTTCATATTTTACATCCGTACAAATCCGCAGCGTCGGCGAAGGACAATAAGGAATAGGCGCCAGTTCCCCCTCCGCCCACTGTCCAGTCTCCATTGCCTCTTCCAAAGCATCAATTGCATTGCCGATAATATTCATAAAAACCTGATTCAACTGTCCTGCATAACACTGTACGCGGGGCAAATTCCCGAACTCTTTGATCAGCACAATTTTAGGATGCCCTGCCGTTTCTTTGAACCTGTGCTGCAAAATCAACAAAGTGCTTTCAATCCCTTCGTGAATATCCACCTGCTTTTGTTCGGCTTCGTCTAATCGCGAAAAATTCTTTAGTGACAGCACAATTTGGCGAATTCGCTCGGCTCCCATTTTCATCGAATTTAACAGCTTCGGCAAATCTCTGAGCAGAAAATTCAAATCGATATCATTTATCTCTTGTTGAATAATCGGTGTTGGGTGCGGGTATTCCTGCTGGTAAAGTTGCAGCATTTTTAGCAAGTCTTGAAAGTAATCGTCAGCGTGCATGACGTTGCCGTAAATAAAGCTAACTGGATTGTTGATTTCGTGAGCAACCCCAGCGACTAATTGGCCCAAACTTACCATTTTTTCATTTTGAACCATCATGCTTTGAGTTTTATGCACGTCCCGCAGGGCTTTGGCCAATTCTTCATTTTTAGTCCTCAATTGACTTTCGGAAAGCCTCACCGCTTCTTCTGCGTGTTTGCGATCGGTAATATCTTTGCGAATTGCTACATATTGATGGGGTTCTCCGCTGGTATTTAAGAAAGGTACAATGGTAGTATCCAACCAAAATAATGTCCCGTCTTTAGCTTGATTTTTCATTTCTCCCCGCCAAACCTTTCCCTGGCGGATGGTTGACCAAAGCTGCTTGAAAAAATCGGCTGAGTGATAGCCAGAATTGACAGTTCTGTGGGTTTGGCCGAGCAGTTCTTCTCGGGAGTATTTAAAGAGTTCGCAAAATTGCTCGTTGACATAGGTAATGGCTCCGAATTCGTCGGTATTCGAGACAATTGCCGATTGATCCAAAGCAAATTTTTCAAATTCCAACTCTTGGAGAGTTTGGCGCAATTCTGCTTCTGCTTGTTTGCGATCGCTAATATCGGTAATCATCCGCAACACGCCGGAAAATTCGCCATCACCGTCGAACATCGGCGTCGCCGACACGATCGCCCACAAGTGAGATCCGTCTTTACGAGTAAACTTAAAATCGTGGCGTTCGCGAATGCCTTGCCGCCGGCGCTGGACGTAACTTTCTGCTATTTTCCTAGACTCGCAGTCGATAAACTCAAATAGCGATCGCCCCAGCATTTCCTCCACAGTATACCCCAGCATTTCGGCCATCCGAGAGTTAGCAAAAGTCGTGATACTTTCGCTGTCAAACATCCAAACGCCCTCCGAAGCCGTCTCGACAATGCAGCGGTAATAATTCTCCCTCTCCCTGACTGTTGCCTCTGCTTGCTTGCGATCCGTAATATCAGTTTGCACCGCAATAAAACCTTCGAGTTCCCCCTTTTCTTGATAAATTGGGGCAATCGAAAGCGCCACCCAATAACCCCTTCCATCCTTTTTGTAATTGTAAATTTCCTGATTAAACGGCACGCCTGCAGCCAAAGCCGATCGCAGTTGAGCAATAGTTAGCGGGTCTGTTTCAGGGCCTTGCAGTACATCACCCGGTTTTTTTCCCTGTATTTCTGCCAGCACATAACCGCTAATCCGAGTAAATCCTTCATTCACCCATTCAATGCAGCCTTGAGCATCAGTAATAATCACACCATTTTGCGTTTTTTGAGCCACAATGGCCAAGCGCGACAATTCTGTTTCAGTTTTTTTGCTTTCCGTAATATCTTCAGCAATACCCAGAATGTACTTAGGCGCGCCCGAATCGTCAAACAAAGGAACTTTTTTCGTGTGCAAAATCCGCTTTCCTCGGTGCGGAAGTTCGATAGTTTGTTCGGGCAAATCGACGCCTTTTCTCGTTGCCAGCACTTCTAAATCTTGTGCTTGCAAGTAATTGGCACGATCTGACTCGAACAAGTCAGCAGCATTGTTTAAGAGCACTTCATCCCTGGAATAGCCAAACAATTCTTCGCTAGCAGTATTCCAATAAATAAAATTTTGCTTTACAGCATCTTTAATAAAGACGCTAATCGGCAGATTTTGCAGTACCGCATTCAGAAAATCTTGAGTGTTTCGCAGGTCTTCCTCAGCTCGCTTTCTTTCAGTAATATCCAAAATTACTCCGTCGAGATAAACAACCCGACACAGAGAATTTGCGATCGGCGAAACCGGCGAAACCGACGAAACCGGCGAAACCACAGCCGACAAAAAGTCCTCAATTTGCCCTTGTCCCTCTTGTCTTCCTCTCGCCTCGTCCGCCTCGCAGCAAATAGCTTTGCCTTTTTCGTAAACCCAGCTAATTTCGCCGTCAGCCCGGACAATGCGGTATTCAAGGATGTACGGAGTTCTAGTTGCTACACTTTTTTTGACAACAGCATCCACATTTTTGCGGTCTTGAGGATGGATAATGCTTGCCAAGGAACGGACGCGATCGTTGATAAAATCAGAAGATGGATAGCCTGATATTTCTTGAACCGCCTCGCTCAAAAACGCCATTGTCCGTGTTAATTCCCCGTCGTCCGTATACTCGCAGGTACAGCGGTAGACAGCACCGGGAATATTAGCTACTAAATTTTTATATTTTTCTTCGCTTTTTAACAAAGATGAGCCGTCTTCGTTATTGTGATCGCCGTTCTTAAATTTAGAAGAATTCGAGGAAATTTGCATGATTTTTTCACTTGTGAGTGCGGGGGCAAGTGTTAGAGTAGATGACCCTATAAAAAGTGAATTAAATTTGCGAAATAATTCGTTATAAACTAATATAGTACAAAATTAGTTCTGCGAACATTCAGAAAATTTGAGGGCGGGTAATAGGTAAAGCTAATCAAGGCTATAGATATAGAAAACAGTTCGGAAACGCATTATCTAACGGATTGAACGCATTTAACGTATGTATGTTGAGGTTCGAGGGAAACAGGGAAGATTTTCCCCTTTCTCGTTTTCCCACTCCCCCTCTCTCCCCATCTCTCCCTCTGCCACTCCCCCACTCCCTCACTCTCGTTACAATAAGATAAGTTGCCTTGTTACCGATCGCCCCTCAAACAAAACACCATGACTCAACAACAACCCCGGATTTGCATTCTCGGCGGAGGCTTCGGCGGACTCTACACAGCCCTGCGCTTGAGTCAGTTACCCTTCTCCAAAACCGAAAAACCCGAAATAGTCCTAGTTGACCGCCGCGATCGATTTTTGTTCGTTCCCCTGCTGTACGAACTCCTGACCGGCGAACTCCAAACCTGGGAAATTGCCCCGCCGTTTGCCGAACTCTTGGAAAACACAGGCGTGCGCTTTTGTCAAGGTACTGTCTCCGGCATTGATGTGGAGGAAAAGCGAGTGCAGTTGCGCGACGGGCCAGAAATTCCGTGCGATCGCCTTGTTTTAGCTTTAGGCGGCGAAACCCCCCTAGATATGGTCAAAGGGGCCGTTGAATACGCTTACTCATTTCGCACTCTCGACGACGCCTACCGCTTAGAAGAAAGACTGCGGTTTTTAGAAGCCAGCAACACCGACAAAATTCGGGTTGCGATCGTCGGCGCCGGTTATGCCGGAGTAGAATTAGCTTGTAAATTAGCCGATCGACTCGGAGAAAAAGGTCGCGTGCGGTTAGTCGAGCAAGGGAACACGATTCTGCGGACATCACCGGAGTTTAACCGCGAAGCCGCCACCCAAGCTTTAGAAAAACGGAAAGTGTGGATCGACTTAGAGACAGAAGTAGAGGCGATCGAAGCAGACACAATATCCTTACTTTACAAAGGACAATTAGATGTTCTCCCCGTAGACATAGTGCTGTGGACAGTAGGAACTCAAGTTAGTCAAGCAGTGCGATCGCTACCCCTCAAACAAAACCAGCGCGGTCAATTAATCGTCAATCCGCAGATGCAAATTATCGACCATCCAGATATATTTGCCTTGGGAGACTTAGCTGAATGTTACGATGCAAATGGTCAAAAAGTCCCCGGAACAGCCCAAACAGCCTTCCAGCAAGCTGACTACACCGCATGGAACATTTGGGCATCCCTCACCGACCGCCCATTACTTCCTTTCCGCTATCAGCCGCTAGGAGAAATGATGACATTAGGAATTGACAACGCCACCCTAGCCGGTTTAGGAATTAAACTCGACGGACAACTAGCCCACATTGCTCGTCGCCTAGCCTATCTCTATCGGATGCCAACATTCGATCATCAGCTAAAAGTTGGTTTCAATTGGATTAGCAAGCCGATTCAGGAGTTGCTTAAAAGCTAGTTAAGTTGGGAGCATCTCAGTTTTGTAAAAAGCATTTTTTTTATTGTAGTGCGAGCGTCCCCGCTCGCGTATTGTACAATA